>JAYTSH010000148.1:0-1678 GCA_043745755.1 Cellulomonas sp.
GGTCACAGCAAGGGGTCGGCACCGTGCAGTCAGGCGCCCCCGGCCACCCAGGCGACCGGGTCGGCGACGACCGTCCGGAGCTCGGCGATCGCTCCCCCGGTCATCGCGGGGTACTCCCCGGCGCGTGCGACCTGGACCTCGACGGGGGACCAGGGGGCGAAGATCACGCACCGCTCGAGCTGCTCCTCGACGGCCTCGCGCACGAACGGATAGATCTCCGAGAAGCGCCCGCCGAGCACGATCATGCCGACGTCCACGACGTTGACGACGTTCGCGAGCACCACTCCGAGCGCCGTGCCACCGCGCCGCAACGACTTGAGTGCGGCCGCATCTCCCGCCTCGGCGGCGCGCACGAGATCGCCCAGGGGCGCGGTCGGGTCGAGGCCCGCCCGGCGCATGAGCGCGTCCTGGCCCGCATAGTCCTCGAGCGTCCGTCGGCCGGCGCGCGCCGCGGGGTCGTCTGCCCCCGTCGCGGCGAACGCGTCGACGACGGTGTGGCCGATCTCCCCGCTCCAGCCGTGCCGGCCCGCAAAGATCTCGCCGTCCAGGACGATGGCCCCGCCGATCCCGACCTCGCCCGAGACATACACGAAGCTCGCTCGGCCACCGTCGCGGCGCGCGACCGCCTCGGCGAGCGCCGCCAGGTTGGCCTCGTTCGCCAGCGCGGGCGGGAAGCCTGCGAGCACCGGGTGGGTCGTCAGCAGCCCGACGACATCGACGTCCCGCCAGCCGAGGTTCGGCGCGTAGCGCAGCGGACCGGTGACCCGGTCGACCAGACCGGGCAGTGCGAGGGCCGTGCCGGCCACCCGGACGCCGTCAGCACTGAGGTTGGCCAGCACTCGCCCCGCGGTGCGCGCGAGACGGTCGAGCACCACCTCCGGACGGCTGTTGCGGAAGTTGTCGATCTCGACGACCTCGGTGAGCACGCGACCGGCGAGGTCGACAGCACGCACGCCGAGGTAGTCGACGTTGACCTCCATGCCGACCCCTGCCACCGTCCCGCGGGCCGGAGCGAGCGGCACGGCTGGGCGGCCGACTTTGCGAGCCTCACGCGTCACGGGCGCCGCCAGCTCGATGACCAAGGAGGCGTCGATGAGCTGGTCCACGAGACCGGACACCGTGGCGCGCGCGAGTCCGGTGACGGCCGAGATGTCGGCCCGCGAGACCGGCCGGACGGCGTCGACGACCTTCTGCAGCGTGAGGCTCAGGTTGTGCTCGCGCAACGACTCCTGCCGCGCCGCGCGTCCCGCGGTCCGGACGCGAGCCCCCGCGTGCTGCGCGGCAGCAGACGATCCCACGGACGGCGGGACTGGAAGGCGGGGCACGATCGGAGCCGACATCCCCGATGACCAGTGGCTGAGGTCGTCCGGCGATCTCCCGCGTACCGGGCTCCGCCCCGGCACGGGCATCTGTTGGTCCGGCATGACTTGACCCTAGCGCCTCATCTGCATAAGTTCATCCATACAACAAATTTGGCGGATCTCGTGGAGGAGAGCCCGATGGCGCGCAAGGCCACCCCTGAAGACAAGTTCTCGTTCGGTCTGTGGACCATCGGCTGGGAGGCGCGCGACCAGTTCGGAGACGCGACCCGGCCGGCGCTCGACCCGGTCGAGTCGGTGCACCAGCTCGCGAAGCTGGGCGTCGCGCACGTGACGTTCCACGACGACGACGTCGTCCC
>JAYTSH010000149.1:0-20234 GCA_043745755.1 Cellulomonas sp.
TGGTGAACTACCGCGGGGCACCGGACACGATCACGTGCCTGGGTTACCTCGCCGAGCTCGACTGGCCCGCGGACCTGCTCGAGCTCATCGTCGTCGACAACGACTCGGGTGACGGCAGCCTCGAGCTGATCAGGGCGCACGTGCCCGGTGCGATCGTGATTGCCGCCGGATCCAACACGGGCTTCGCCGGCGGCTGCAACCTCGGTGTGGACACTGCTACCGGGGAGTACGTGGCGTTCCTCAACAATGACGCCCGACCGGACCCGCAGTGGCTGCGGGCCGCTGTCACGACCCTGCGCACCGACGTGGCGATCGGCGCGATCGCGTGCAAGGTCCTGGACTGGGACGGTGCGCTCGTCGACTACGTCGACGGTTCGCTGACCTGGTACGGCATGGGCTACAAGCGGGAGGTCGGCCTCAACGACTCGCCCGCCTACGACGTCCCCAAGGACGTGCTGTTCGCGACCGGGGCGGCGACGGTGATGCCCGCGGAGGTGTTCCGCGATGTCGGCGGGTTCGACGAGCGGTTCTTCATGTTCTACGAGGACGTCGACCTCGGCTGGCGCCTGAACGTGCTCGGCTACCGCGTGCGGTATGAGCCGGCGTCGATCGCGTTCCACCGCCATCACGTGACGATGAACAAGTTCGGCAGCTTCCGAGAGAGCTACCTGCTCGAGCGCAATGCGCTGATGTCGATGTACAAGAACTACGACGACGCGTCGCTCGCGATCGCGCTGCCCGCCGCGATGGCGCTCGCGGTGCGTCGATCGATCGCGCGCACGGACGGCGACGCCGAGCTCCTCGACCTGCAGCGCTCCCCGGGTGGCGACGACATCACCACCGTCACCCTCGACAAGATGGCGCTGACCGGACCGTATGCGATCGACTACTTCACCGAGAACCTCGCGAGCCTCGCGGAGTCCCGTCGTGAGCTGCAGGCCCGCCGTCGCCGCACCGACCGCGACATCTTCCCGCTGTTCCGGCACGCGATCGAGCCCGCCTACGGGTTCCCGAGCTACCTGAAGGCACACGCCGCGGTGGTGAAGGCGTTCGGGGTCGACGAGCACTTCATCTCTCGGCAGCGAGTGCTCATCGTGACCGGCGAGCCGCTGCTCGAGCGGATGGCCGGGCCCGCGATCCGGGCCTGGGAGATCGCCCGCGCCCTCGGTCCGGAGCACGACGTCCGGCTGGTGTCGACGGGTGGCTGCCAGATCGAGGCCGACGGCTTCGACGTGGGCTTCGTCAGTGGTCGCACATTGCAGGACGCGACCGAGTGGGCAGACGTCATCATCTTCCAAGGGTTCCTGCTGGAGGCCGCACCGTGGCTCAAGCGCAGCGCGAAGGTCATCGTTGCGGACGTCTACGACCCCATGCACCTCGAGCAGCTCGAGCAGGCTCGTGACCTCGGGACCGGCGGGAGAGCGCTGGCCGTCCGGGAGACGACCCGGGCGCTGAACGAACAGCTCCGTCGCGCGGACTACGTGCTGTGCGCCTCCGAGAAGCAGCGGGACTTCTGGCTCGGTCAGCTCGCCGGCCAGGGCCGGATCAACCCCGCGGTGTACGACGAGGACGCGAGCCTCGACGCGTTGATAGCCGTCGTCCCGTTCGGTATCCCTGACGAGCCGCCAGTCAAGCGCCGCTCGGCGATACGCGGTGTCATCGACGGTATCGGTCCCGATGACAAGGTCATCATCTGGGGCGGCGGTGTGTACAACTGGTTCGACCCGCTGACCCTGCTGCGCGCCGTCCACCACCTCAGCGGTCGCCACCCCGATATCCGGCTGTTCTTCATGGGCCTGAAGCACCCCAACCCCGGCGTCCCCGCGATGCGGATGGCGTGGGAGGCTCAGCAGCTCGCCGGTGAGCTCGGGCTGACGGACAAGTTCGTGTTCTTCAACCACGGCTGGGTGCCGTATGCCGAGCGGGCAGACTACCTGCTCGACTCCGACGTCGGCGTCTCCACCCACTTCCAGCACATCGAGACGGCGTACTCGTTCCGTACCCGGATCCTTGACTACCTGTGGGCGTCGCTACCGATCGTGGCGACCGGCGGGGACACGTTCGGAGACCTGATCCGCGAGCACGGCCTCGGGCGGGTCGTCCCGCAGAAGGATGTGAAGGCGCTCGCCGACGCCCTCGAGGAGATGCTGTACGACGACGAGGCCGCGGCACAGGCGCGGGCGAACGTTCAGGGGTTCGCCGCCCGGTTCCGGTGGAGCGCGGCGCTGCGACCGCTGGTGGAGTTCTGCCGGCACCCGCGCCGCGCGGTCGACCTCGCAGTGGCCCTCGGTGAGCCGGTGGTGACGGCACGCGGGTTCCTCCGGGCTCGTCCGACGATGGCCGACGACGTCGCTCTAGCGAAGCAGTACCTATCGGCGGGCGGACCGCGTGAGGTCGTACGCCGGGCCTCGGGTCGGGTGCGCCGGGTGCTGCGCCGCGCCCAGGACTCGGACTCCGACCTGCACGGCTGATGTCGTCAGATGGCGCGGGCGGCGATCCGTCGCACTCGCTGCGCCTGAGCCATCAGCAGGCGCCGGGTCCGGTTCTTGGCGATCTCCTCCAGACGTGCCGCCATCACCCGGCCGGCCGCCTCGGGGGAGTGCAGCAGCCGGATGTCGGCCGCTGCCTGCCGACCCCGCGCCGCAGCGGCCTCGGGGTTGTCGATCACGAACCGCATCAACCGGGCAGCCTCGTCGAGGTCGGGCGCTGCCCACCGGGTTCCCGGGGGGTACGGCGCGCAGTTGTCCGGGACGAGGGCATGAGACCACGGCACCAGGAACGAGTTCTCGTCGGTCATGAACTGCAGGTTCCCGCTGTAGGCGGTCGCGATGACCGGTTTGCCGAGAGCCATCGCCTCGGCCATCGTGAGCCCGAGCCCCTCGGACCGGTGCAGCGAGACGTACGCATCGCAGTGCTGCACGAGGGCATCGCGCGCCGCGGCTGGCATGTGCTCCTCAAGGAGCAGCACATCGGGTGAGCCGGCCACCCGCTGCCGCAGTCGCTCGGCGTCACCGACGCGTTTGCTCGCATTGATGGACTTGATCACGAGAACGGGGCTCTCATCCGGGGCGAATGCCCGCTGGAACGCGTCGACCAGGCCGATCGGGTTCTTGCGCTCGGCGGTGCTCAGGTAGTCGAACGAGAACAGCAGCAGCGGACGGTCGGCCGGCAGGCCGAGGTCGGCGCGCGTGATGGTCGTTGGCGGGGCGGCCTGCGGCAGAGGCGGCGGGATGGTCAGCACCCGAAGCCGGGTGTGTGGGGCAAGTGCGGTGCGGACGAACTCGCTGGCTACCCAGACCTCGTCGACGAGCCCGAAGTTGCTGTGCATGGTTGGCGGGAAGTCCTCGACCTCCCAGTACCACATGCCGATCCGGAACGTCCCTGTCATGAGCGACGAGACGGCCTCGGCGACGGTCCCCAGCCGGTCGGCGTTGACACACAGCAGCGTGGTGTCGAAGGTCTCGTCGCTCCCGCCGGGCACGCCGAGCCCGGCGGTCTGCCGGGACTGGAGCTGGACACCGAGAGCGGTCGCGGAGTACGGCACACCGACGGCTTGCAGAGCTCGGAGCATCTGTCGCGCGGACTCGCCCACGCCGAGCTCACCGTGCAGGTACCCGACGACGTTGACGCCCGGTGGGTGGGGCCGCTGCAGCCACGGGAGACCACGGGGTGCCGGCCGCGTGCTCGGCGAGCCGTGGGCGGCTGCTGTCGCGGCGTCGATGAGGATCGCGGAGTGGTCGTTCTCGTGGCGGGCATGCCGCTCGGCCCACTCGACGAACGAGCGGGCATCGCGTCCCGGGACGTGCGGGTAGCGGGCGCGCAGGTCGGGGCGGTCGTCGTAGAGAGCCGTGAGGTAGCGCGTCAGCGGGACACCGTCCCGGGAGACGATCTCGCACAGCCACCGGGTGAAGACGTCCGGTGCGGTCTCGTCGAACGGGTCCGGGGGATGGTCGCCGGCGCCGTCACGCCAGGAGTCGATCGCATCCCGGTAGGCGCGCCGGAGGGGCGGGTGAACCACGATCCCGGCCGCGGTGGCGGCGAACCGGGGCTGCGGTGCCGCGACAGCGTCGGCACCGGAGACCACCGGGGTGGTCGCGGGTGTCGCCGCGTCGAGCTCGGTGGCCTGCAGGGCGCTCAGCAAGCCGAGCTCGGGGTGTCGGCTGAGCCGGGTGCGTGCCGTGTCGGACTCGATCGCCGACCACAGCCACGGGCGGGACGGGTCGAAGCCGGTGAGGTCGGCCAGCGAGCTGAGCTGCCCGTCGCAGGTCCAGTCGTCGCCGGCACACGTCACGACTGTGTCGTCGTCCACGTTCCACCGCGAGAGCACGGTGCCCGCAGGCAGGAGACCGTGCGGGCCGGCGGCCACAGCCGTCTGCCACCAGGCGGTCCGCCCGGGGTCCGACTGCCGCACCCAGGACGTCAGCAGCGCCACGGCGCCCGATCCCACTGACAGCACCGAGCTGTGGAACGGTCCGGCCTCGTGCAGCTCGCGTGGGCCGGGAGAGCGTCCGTCGTCCGCCGGTAGCTCGTCGCGACGGGCTACGACGCCGATGCCGGCGGTGCGCCCGAGTTCGAGGAGCTCGGAGAGATCGCCCAGTACCCGCGACCCCGGGGCGAGGTAGACGACCGGCTGGTTGGCGCTGGCGAAATGCAGCAGCAGCCGTGGCAGCACCCAGCTGCTGAGCGACTCGGGTTCGGCGAGCATCGCCGCCGCGTGCAGCTCGGCCTCGACGACACCGACATCCGCCGGGGTCAGCAGGTCGACATCGGCGAACCCGGCGTGTGAACCATCGAGGTCGACGACGTGGACCGTGGCGTCGGGGTGCGTGCGAAGCACACTGTCGACCGTGACACGGAGGGCCGCCGAGCTGGTGCCCGTCACGATGCTGCATACGTGCACTGGGTAGGCCCTCCTGTCAGTCGGCCGTCCGGAGCATAACCGGTGTTAGTTGCCGGGATCGCATCCGCGCCCGCCACCCCGCGGGGCCGTTCGCGAGTCTAGGCTCGCGAGTTGGATGCTTCCTGTGGGTTGGCGCTGACCGTCGAGCAGTGTGGGCAGCCGGCGCCCGGTGGCTCGCCGAGGTCTACTCCGCGGTGGCCGCGAGCATCTGAGCGTCGGGCCCGTGCACGTCGTCAGCATGGGCGAGCCGCAGCACCAGCACAACCCCGACGGCGAGCACGATCGCCTGTCCGAGGAGCAGCACCGCAACCGGCACGGGCGGAGCCCACTCACCGTGGAACATGGCCCGCCATGACCCCTGCGAGCCGACCACGTACCGGCGCAGGTTGTACGCGAACGCGATGAGCTGGCCGGCGCCGAGCAGCCACACGATGGTGACCGTCAGCCGGTCGCTGATCCAGCGGGGTAGGCCGGCGAGCGCGTCCCGGAGCACGAACCCGGCCACCACCACAACACCTACCGTCAACGGCAACGAGTAGCGCGCCGTCCAGATGTATCCGACGTACCTGGCCTGCCAGGCGTGCAGCACGACCGGTAGCCCGACCGCCACCGCGATGACCCCGAGGGTCGCGAGTCGGTCACGGCGGCCGCCGAGGCTCAGCGCGAGCAGGGTCGGCAGCCCGATCAGGGCGACGAACACGAGGGTGACGAGCAGCGGGAGGTCGGTGTCGAGCCATCCGAACCGCCCGATCGAGACCACGAGGAAGTCGCCGGTGTCGAAGAACGTCCGGTTGGCCGTCGACAGGAAGCCGAGCTCGGGGTGCGTCGAACCGCCGGCAGCCAAGGTTCCCGCGCTACTCGTCCACCACAGGGACGCCGCCGTCCCGATGGCGATGAGGCCCATCCACGGCCAGGTCCGGCGGTCGGTGACGATGGCCCGGACCCCGCTCCACGGACCGACGAGCGCGATCGTGGCGGCGATCACGGCGACGTAGAGCGGGGACAGTCCCCGAGAGTTCACCAGCAGCACGGTGATGACTGCGATCCCGGCGGCCCGCGAGGTTATTCGCGACGGGTCGGGTGCGCGGACCAGGGCGAGCAGCGCCACCCACAGCGTGAGCGACGCGCTGATCTCCAGGGCCGAGGGGTTCACGACGCTGTTGAGGAAGATGACCATCGGGGTCAGGGCCGCGACGAAGCCGAGGATCAGCAGTGGTCTCCGGGTCAGCTCGGCGATCGAGCGCACCCCCCAGGCGAGGATGAGGGAGCACAGCGCGGCACTGATCAGCCGCATGAGGTAGATCACCGATGGTGCAGCGGGGAGCAGGGTCGGCAGCCCGACGATGGCGTAGTACAGGGGGTTGTTGCGGATGACCCAGGTGTCGGCGGTCGTGGTGACCGAACCCGTCGCCTCGTCCGGGAATGGCGGGGTGCAGTCCGCCGGCTCCTCGCCACGGAACGCGAAGCACACCGGGTAGCTGAGCAGGAACGCGTAGATCTGCGGGACGGCGACCTCACCGGCGCCGATGTTGTCGGTGCTCGACGTGCCGCGCAGATCGCCTCGCACGACTGCGGCGGCCTTGACGATGTGCGCGTTCTCGTCCGGACCGGCGGCGATCGGGCTGGCGAGCGACCATGCGGTCGTCACGAGCATGAGGACCGTGAAGGCGAGCCAGAAGACCCGATTGAGCCGCCTGCCAGTGGTAGGTGCAGACACCACTGGCACGGGCAGCGCAGTCGGGTCGTCGTGGGTGGCGCTCATCGTCGGTCCTGTCGAGGTCGTCGGTCTGGGGCTGGCCCGGCTGGCAGGTGAGGTTACCGCGGTGCGAACGCCTGTAGCCTCGCGGCGTGCGCATCGCTGTGGTATTCGACTGCTTCTTCCCGATCAGCACCGGCGGGGGCGAGCGCCTCTATCGCCTGTACAGCGAGACGTTCGCGGCTGCGGGGCACGATGTCGACTACCTCACGCGCCGGCAGTGGACGGGACCGTCGCCTACCGTTCCGGGCGTCGACGTCATCGGCGTGAGCCCGGCCAGCGACCTCTATGACGACCGCGGGAACCGGCGGCCGTTGACGGCGCTCAGCTTTGCCCTCGGGGTGTTCCGGCACCTCGTGACGCACCGCGGGCGGTACGACGTCGTCGTGGTGAGCGCCCTGCCGGTCCTCAACGTGTTCGCAGCCCGGCTCGCGCTGCTCGGCACCCGGACGCGGTGGTGCGCCGACTTCCTCGAGGTCTGGCGGCGCGAGCAGTGGATCGAGTACTCGGGGCCCGTCGTGGGTCGGGTCGCGGCACTGCTGCAACGGGCCGCGGTCAGGGTCAGTCCGTTGACGAGCTGTGTGTCGCAGATGAACGGTCGTCGGCTGCTCGCCGAGGGGGCCCGGACCGCCCCGGAGGTCGGACCCGGGCTGATCGAGCGCAGTGCTCCCGGACCTGCGGCCCCGGTTGCCGGGTCGCCGCCCACGGTGGTCTACATCGGGCGGCACATTCCTGACAAGCGGGTGGACGTCATACCGGCGGCCATCGCGTGGGCGCGGACGCAGGTCCCGGACCTGCGCGCGGTGATCCTCGGCGAGGGCCAGCAGCGCGCCACGGTGGTGGCGGAGGTGGCCCGGTACGGACTGGCCGACGTGATCGAGCTGCCGGGGTTCGTCGACCAGGCCGAGCTCGACCTGCGGCTCCGGTCGGCAGCGTGCCTCGTGAACCCGTCGCGACGCGAGGGTTACGGGCTGGTCGTCGTGGAGGCGTGTGCGATGGGTACCCCGGTCGTGCTCGTCGCGGCCCCGGACAACGCGTCGGTCGAGCTCGTCGAGGAGGGGGTCAACGGGTTCGTCGCCGCCTCGACCGAACCTCAGGTGCTCGGGGCAGCGCTGGTCGCCGCCGTGCGTGGGGGACCTGAGCTGCGTGCGAGTGCCCGTGCGTGGTTCGACACAGCCGCCGTCGAGCGCACCACCGAGGCGACGGCCCGGGCGCTCCTCGCCCGACTCCTCGCCGACTGAGCGGTCCGGCGGGCAAAGGGCAAGTCGCCCGAACGGGCTGCACCCCGTTGGTACAGTTGCGAGCCGCGATCACCCCGATCCCGTTCACCTCGTTCACCCCGATCACTCGCCCGGATGGAAGACCATGTCTCCCTCGCACAGCTGCGAACTCACGATCCTCATGCCGTGTCTCAACGAAGCCGAGACGATCGAGGTCTGCATCCGCAAGGCACTCGGCTACCTCGCCGAGTCGGGGGTCGACGGTGAGGTCGTCATCGCCGACAACGGCAGCACCGATGGCTCGCAGGAGATCGCGACGGGGCTCGGCGCGCGCGTCGTCCCGGTGAGTGAGAAGGGGTATGGCAGCGCGTTGACCGGCGGGATCGCCGCGGCATACGGCCGGTACGTCATCATGGGCGACGCCGACGACAGCTACGACTTCGCGGCCCTCGCACCGTTCGTGGCCCAGCTCCGGGAGGGCAACCAGCTCGTCATGGGCAACCGGTTCCTCGGTGGCATCTCGCCCGGTGCGATGCCGCCGCTGCACAAGTACCTGGGCAACCCGGTGCTCTCGGGGATCGGCAAGCTGTTCTTCAAGCCCGGGGTCGGCGACTTCCACTGCGGGCTGCGCGGGTTCGACCGCGAGGCGGTCCTGGGCCTGCACCTGCGCACGTCGGGGATGGAGTTCGCCTCCGAGATGGTCGTCAAGGCGTGCCTGGCCAACCTGCGGATCGTCGAGGTCCCCACGACGCTGCGCAAGGACGGTCGCACCCGCCCGCCGCACCTGCGGAGCTGGCACGACGGTTGGCGTCACCTGCGCTTCCTGCTGATCTTCTCGCCGAAGTGGCTGTTCCTGTACCCGGGGCTGGCCGCTCTGGTCGCGGGGGTGCTGGCCAGCATCGTGCTGCTGTTCGGGCCGGTCGAGATCGGCACGGTCGGGTTCGATGTGTCGACGATGATCTACGCCGCGGCGGCGGCCGTCGTCGGGTACCAGGCGGTGCTGTTCGCGATCCTCACCAAGGTGTACGCCGCGCACGAGGGGTTCTTGCCGGTCGGGCCACGGTTCCGGGCCCTGACGGACCGACTCAGCCTCGAACGCGGCCTGCTGCTGGGGATTGCGATCTTCCTGCTCGGCCTCGCGGTCGCTGTCATCCAGGTGCTGCGCTGGCGGCATGTCGGATTCGGTGGTCTCGACGCCCGGCAGGCCGTGCGGATCGCGACCCCGGCGGCTCTCGGCCTGATGCTCGGGTTCCAGACGATGATGTCGAGCATGTTCGTCGGCATCCTGACGATCCCGACGCGTCGCGAGACAGTGCCGGTCGCGGACCTCCCGGCCGCGACTGCGACCGAGAACGCGCTCGCCGGGGCGTCGTGAGCGCTCGTCGTCCGCGCGTCGTCGTCGATCTGCTCTACTTCACCGGCAGACGCGGAGGTACGGAGACGTACGCCCAGCAGGTGCTGCCGCGGCTGGCGGCGCTGGGTCCGGACCTCGAGCTCGTCGCCCTGGCGAACACCTCGGGTCGCAGGGCCATCAGCTCCTGGTTCCCCGGTGCGGTGCGCACCCTGCCGATCGACGGTCACAACCGGCCGGTGTGGGCTGCAGCCGAGACGTTAGCCGTGGCCCCCGTGCTTTCCGGGCTGCACGCAGACCTGGTGTGGTGCCCGGCCAACTTCGGACCCGGATGGGGTCGGGTGCCGCGGGTCGTCACGGTGCACGATGTCATCTCCTTCGACTTCCCCAGCCCGGACGCGCAGAGGGTCACGCAGTGGGTGACCACGGCGATCATCGCGCGCGCGGCACGTGGGGCGAACCGGTTGATCACCGACAGCGAGGCGTCCGCCGATGCGATCGTGCGGGTGCTGGGGGTCGGGCGGGAGCGGATCACCGCGACGCCTCTTGCGAGCCGTGCGCCGACGCCCGTGGACGACCCGGCAGGCGAACGTTCCGGGCTGGGCCTGGACACCGGGCGACCGTACGTGCTGAGCACGGGCAACCGACTACCCCACAAGAACTTCGACGGGCTGCTCCGGGCACTGGCGGCCATTCCGGCCGACCGGCGTCCGCTGCTGGTCCTCACCGGCAGTCACGGCCCTGACCCGCTACGCGCGTTGGTGGCCGAGCTCGGGCTCGCGGCCGACGTGCTGCTGCTCGGCTGGGTCACCGTCGCCCAGCTGGAGGCTCTGTTCCTCGGCGCCGCCGCGTACGTCTGCCCGTCGCTCGCGGAGGGTTTCGGGCTTCCGGTTCTCGACGCCATGACGCGCGGCTGCCCGGTGCTGGCCGCTGACCTGCCGGTACTGCGCGAGGTCGGCGGTGCGGCGGCCCGATACGCCGATGCGACCCGTCCGGAGCAGCTCGCTGCCGCGATCACCGCGCTCGTCGAGGACCCCGACGCCCGCGCTCGACTGCGGATCGAGGGCATGGCCCGCGCCGCGGAGTTCAGCTGGGACCGGACCGCCGAGCAAACCGTCGCGGTGTTTCGCGACGCGCTCGCGGGGTGACGGACCTGTGACCTCACTGCGGAGCCGGCTCGTGGGCTTCGGCGGACTGCCGATGATCTCGCTGGTCACGCCCCTGCTGGTGCTACCGGTGATGGCGCGCGTCGCGGGTGCGGCGGGCTGGGCCAGCCTGGCGACGGGGGAGTCGATCGGCACCCTTGCCGCGATCGCCATCGCGTACGGGTGGAACACGGCAGGCCCGCCGCGCATCGCGATGACCCGGGACCCGGCCCAGCGCGCGCTGCTGTACCGCGAGAGCCTGGTGGTGCGCAGTGCGCTGGCGCTGGCGGCGATACCGGTGATCGCCGTCCTGTGCGTGCTGCTCGCGGCAGACGGGTACCGGTTGCCGACGACGCTGATGGGGCTCTCGGGAGCCGTGACCGGACTGTCGTTCGCCTGGTACTCCGTCGGTGCCAACGACCCGCGGTCGATAGCGGTGTTCGAAGCGGTACCGCGGGTTCTCGCCGCGATGGTCTCAGCAGCGCTCATCGTGGTCACCCGTGAGCTTGCCATCTACCCGTTGCTCGCCGTCGCCGTGTCGCTCGGCGGCATCGTGCTGTTCAGTCGACGGACGTTGCGAGGGACCCTGCTGCCGCGGGTCGACCGCCACGACGTCGTCCGGCTGCTGCTGCGCGACAAGGCTGTCGCCGGGATCGACGTCGCGGGTGGTGCGTACGCCACGGTTCCCGTGCCGGTGGTCTCCGCGTTGTCACCCGCGGCGGCTGCCAGCGCCTACGCATCGGGTGACAAGCTCTACAAGTTCGGGCTGTACGTCCCGATCACGCTCGGCAACGCTTTCCAGAGCTGGACTGTCGAGGGGCACGTGTCCGAGCGGGCGCGGCGGCTGCGGGTCGCTCTCGGCGCGCACATCGGGCTCGGGCTGGTCGGCTGGGTGGTGCTCGCGGCTCTTGGTCCGTTCGTCTCCGGGCTGATGTTCGGGGCGGCCGTGCAGTCGCCGCGGGCTGTGTGCTTCTGGCTCGGGGCGACGTTCATGCTCGTCTCGACGCGGATCTCGTTGACGCGGCACATCCTCATCCCGGCCGGGCGGATCCGCGTCGTATTCGTCGCGACGGTCGTCAGCGCGCTGCTCGGGGTGCCGCTCATCGGGCTCGCCGTCTGGGTTCTCGGACCGGTCGGTGCGGCCGTCGGGCTGTTCATCAGCGAGATCGTCGGGACCGCCATCCAGGCCGGTCCGGCGCTTCACCACCTGGCGGCCCTCGGCGATCAGCCATCGCGATGACCTGGCCGGCGCAGGGGTCCAGGGTGGTCGGCGTCGACGGCACACCGTTGTACCGACGAACCGACGGGATCGGCCGCTACACCGCGAACCTCGTGCGGGCTGTCGCGGTGGCCCGGCCGGGCTGGCGATTCGTCATCGTCGGATTCTCCGACGACCGCGCCGGCCCCAGCCTCGTACCGGTGCTGCCGAACGTCGAGCAGGTGTTCCTGCCGTTCCCGCGGCGCGCCTACCAGGCGGCCTACTCCTACCTCGTGCGGGTTCCCGTGAACCGGTTGGTCCCGCGGTTCGACGTCCTGCTGGGGACCAACTACACGCGGTTCCCCGCGCTGCGGCACACGCCGTCTGTCGTGGTGGTCTACGACCTGACCTATGTCGACCTGCCGGAGGTGGTGGAGCGCCGCAACCTCGGTTACCTGCGGCGGCACGTGCCGCGGACCATCGCGCAGGCCGATGTGGTGGTGGCAATCTCCGAGTTCACTGCGCAGCGGATCGACGAGGTGTTCCCCGGGCACCGGCCGGTACGGGTCGTCGACTGCGGGCTCGACCCGGGCTTCTTGGTCGGTGCGCCAGGCGCTCCTGAACGACTGGACACGGACCCGTCGGGCACTCCCGGACCTCCTGATCTGCCAGCGGCGTATGTGCTGTGTGTCGGCACCCTCGAGCCGCGCAAGAACCTCGTGACCCTGCTGCGCGCGTACGCCGTGCTCGACCCAGCGGTCCGCTCGTCGTACCCGCTCGTGGTCGTCGGCCGCGCGGGTTGGGGTCCGGCTGACCTGCCCGACGACATCCCCCTGGCGGTGAGCGAAGCGGTGCGGTTCACCGGCTACGTCGAGGACACCGACCTGCCCGGGGTCTACCGCGGGGCGAGCCTGTTCGTGCTCCCGAGCCTGTACGAGGGATTCGGGCTGCCGTTGCTGGAGGCGATGGCGTCCGGCGTGCCGTGCGTCGTCTCGGACATCGACCCGTTCCGGTCGATCGGCGGCGACCTCGTGGACTACGTGGATCCGCTCGACGCCGCGGCTCTCGCGCGGGTGGTCGAGCGGCGACTGCGTGAGCCGGACGACGCCCGGACCGCGGCCGCGCGCGCCCGAGCGGTGTCTGCCACCTGGCAACGCAGCGCGGTCCAGCTCGCGGCCGCGATCGAGGAGCTGCCGTCCTGGTCGACCTGCGCCAAGCCACCATCCCAGCGCTGATGCGTGTGGGTCCGGGCCGGACATCTGCCGCCCGGCAGCACCTGACTGCCTACGAGGCCGCGGCGGGTCGGTCCGCGAGCGCCGCCAGATAGGTCTGCACGTCGTCGTACCGGGGGAGCATCCCCTGCGAGGCCGCCGCGGACAGCCCAGGTGCTGCGAGGTCCTTGGCCGACAGCTGCGGCGCGAGCGGACGGCCGTCACGACCCGTCGTCGGCCACACGATGCCGACGTCCGGGTCCAGGGGGTGGATCCCGTGCTCTCGGCCCGGCGCGAACCCGGTGGTGCACAGGTAGAGCACGGTCGAGTCGTCCTCGAGGGACATGAAGGCGTGGCCCAGGCCCTCGGACAGGTAGATGGCACGGCGGTCCGTGTCATCGAGCAGCACCGTGTCCCACTGACCGAAGCTCGGTGAGCCGACCCGCAGGTCGACCGCGACGTCGAGCACCGCGCCCTTGGCGCACGTCACGTACTTCGCCTGACCCGGCGGGACGTCGGCGAAGTGGATACCGCGCAGCACCCCGGCGGCCGAGACCGAGCAGTTCGCCTGCCGCAGGTCGAAGCTGTGACCTGTCGTTGTGGTGAACGGACCGCCCTGGAAGTACTCGAGGAAGACCCCGCGCGGGTCCCCGTGCTGCACGGGAGTGATCTCCCAGGCGCCCGGGACGGTGAGCTCGCGGTACGTCATGGTGGTCCTCTCGACGGCGATGGAGCCGGGCCAGCCTAGCGGCGCGGCCACCCAGACGGGCGCCCCGGTAGGCTCACCTGGTCACTGGTTGTCGAGGTCAGGAGCTGGCGTGCGTTGGTTGGTTGCGGGTGCGAACGGAATGCTCGGCCGCGACATGGTCGACCTGCTCGCTGATCGTGGCCACGACGTCGTCGGTGTCGACCGGGACGTTGTCGACATCACTGACCCCGTTGCCACCGTCGGTGTGGCCGACGGCTTCGATGTGGTGATGAACTGCGCGGCCTTCACGGCTGTCGACGCGGCCGAGGCCGACGAAGCGGCGGCGTTCGCGGTCAACGCCGTCGGCGCCGCAAACCTCGCCCGGGCGGCCCGGGCCGCCGGCGCCCGGATCGTTCAGATCTCGACGGACTACGTCTTCGATGGCTCAGCCAACGAGCCGTACGCGGAAGGCGCACCGATTGCGCCACGCTCCGCCTACGGTCGAACCAAGGCTGCGGGCGAGTGGGCAGTGCGGGCCGAGCAACCCGACCACCTCATCGTGCGGACGGCGTGGCTGTACGGCGCGAAGGGTCCATGCTTCCCGAAGACCATCGTGCGGGTCGCCGCCGAGCGCGGTGGTCTCGACGTGGTCGACGACCAGGTCGGCCAGCCCACGTGGACCGTCGACCTGGCGGACCTCGTGGAGCGGCTCGTCAGCGCAGCGGTCCCGGCTGGCACCTATCACGGGACCGCAGGCGGCGCGGTGAGCTGGCACGGGTTCGCCCAAGCCGTCGTCGCGGCCGCCGGCCTCGACCCAGCGATCGTGCGCCGCTCGTCGACCGATGCCGCCGCCCGCCCGGCGCCGCGACCTTCCTACTCGGTGCTGGCGCGCGGTTCGCTCGAGCAAGTTGGACTCGCGCCTATCGCGGAATGGCGCGAGCGATGGACTGCGGCCGCGCCTCTCGTTCTGTGACGACTTGGTGTGACCGGGACGGAACCGAGGAGCGATCCGAAAACGGGCGCTGGATCCGGGCTCGGCCGCCGTGGCAAGGGGCCAGTCTCAACGGTTCGTGGGGCGGCCGACGGCCGCTGACGGGCCGACCAGTGAAGTACCCTGTGCCCGGTCCCCATCGATCGAATGTCGTGCAGGCGCGAGAGGTAGACATGTATAGGCGACTCAAGCGAGCGGCCGGTCGGGTTGTTCGTCGTGTTCCAGTGGGTCGGGTTCGTCGCCTCGCCGCGCGGACGGACGACCACGCCGCAGAGTCCGTCGTGGACCCGCGTCTCGCCATCATCTTCGATGCTGACTACTATCGCGAGACTTATGCCGACATCGCCCTTTCGGGCGTTGACCCGTTCGCACACTTTCTTCTTCACGGACGCAAGGAGCTCCGCCGGCCCAGTGTCCTTTTCGATCCACAGTGGTACGTCGACCAGAACCCCGATGTCGCGGCCGCGGGCATCGATCCGCTGGACCACTTTTTGGCGGATGGAGCATTCGAGGGCAGGGACCCGATCCCCGTCGGGTTCAGTTCAGCGTGGTATCTCGACCAGCATCTCGACCTTGCGACCCGCCAGATCAACCCGTTGGTCCATTTCCTCTCCGACGGCGCCGGTCTTGGTTACAATCCCTGCGCGCATTTCGACATCGCGTGGTATCTCAAGCACAACGCCGACGTCGCGGCCGCGGGCATCAATCCGCTCGCGCACTACCTGCGCTTCGGGATCGCCGAGGGCCGCCGACCGAACGGGCGCGGTACCACGCTCACCGGTGGGGGCGGGGACGACCTTCAGGTCGCTGAGCCGGTGCGCACGATGCTCCACCGGCGCAGGCCGGATGTTCGTGCGCTGCGGACGGTTCCTGGCCCCTCGATCCCGCGGATCAATCTGGTCACTGACTCGATCGGAGCTGAAAGCCTCTTCGGCGGGGTTGCCACCGCGATTGTCTTGGCCACGCTGTGGGCGGATCGGACGGGCCGCCGGCTTCGGATCGTCACGCGACATTCGGCGCCCGACGGTGCCGGCCTTCAGCAGTTGTTCGCGGCGGTCGGAGTCCGACCCGAGCGCCAGCCTGAGCTGGCCTATGTCCCGACGGGCCCCGGTGACTACCTGCAGATCGGCGATGACGACCTCTTCTTGACGACGTCGTGGTGGACGACCGCCTCCGTGCTCGCGTCCGTCCCCGCGAAGCGCATCGTCTACATCCTTCAGGAGGACGAACGCTCCTTCTACCCGATCGGAACGGACTCGGTCGCTGCCGCGGCGGCGATGAACCAGCCGGACCTGAAGGTCGTCGTCAACACCGAAGGTCTGCGAAGATATCTCGAGTCGGGCGGTTTGACGAACCTCGCGTCGGCGGCGTCCTTCGAGCCGTCCTTCGCGTCCTTCCTGCGTGCCGATCGTCGCCTTTCGATCGCCAGACCGTTGAACCTGTTCTTCTACGCGCGGCCGAACAATCCCCGGAACCTGTTCGATATCGGTGTTGCGGCGATCGACAAGGTCATCGAGTCTGGGTTGCTGCCGCGTGACAAATGGCGCATCCACTTCGCGGGGAGGGGCGTCCCGCAGTTCGACTTCTGCGATGGGTCTCGACCCGTCGTGCACGATGCGCTGAGCTGGGGAGCGTACCGAGATCTCCTCGGGCGAATGGATCTGGGAGTGTCACTGATGGCCTCGCCCCACCCCAGTTACCCCCCGCTGGACCTTGCCGCGAGCGGCGCTGTCGTCGTGACCAACGAGTGGCCGGGGAAAGCCGACTTCGCCAGTGTGTCTGACAGGATCATCACGGCGAGCCCGTCCGTGGAGGGGATCGCTGCGGGCATTGCCCAGGGCATTGCGCTCGTCGGCACCGTCGCGGGCCAGCCGTTCGCGCCGATGGATGTGCCTTCCTTCGCGCCGTGGTCCGACAACCTCAACGCGGTCGTCGAAGGCCTTGTCGTGGGGTTCGGCGATGTATGACCTCCCGATCCGTTCTTTGAGTTATCTCGACCCGTGGGAGCTGCCACTGGTCCAGCGGGTTCGCATGTTCCGGTCCGCGGAGATTAAGGTTGCGTACTACTACCGTGGCCCGGACGGGAGCACGTTCCGCTACCGGTGCTTCAACACGGCTCGGGCGCTCAACGCTCTTGTCCCTGGCGTGAGTGCCAGCTGGTTCTGGGAACGGGACGGCGAGAGTCTGCTGTCCATCGTGAAGGAAGCCGACATCCTGGTCGTCTGTCGCGTCCCTTACAGCGACCAGGTGGCCCAGCTCATGGACGTCGCCCGGCGATTCGGGACCCGCGTCATCTTCGACATCGATGACTACGTGTTCGACATCTCGATGGTGTCCGAGATCGTCAAGACACTCGACCAGTACGAGTACGCGCTCGAACCGTCCGAGGCGATGTGGAACTGGTGGTTCGCGGCCTTCGCCCGCATGCGTCAGACGATGGAGTACGCCGACGAGGTGATCGTCACCAACGACTACCTCGCCGAGCGCACGCGGTCGGTCGTCGACAAGCCGGTCGGGGTGATCCCGAATTTTATGGGGACCGAACAGATCGAGTACTCCAAGGCTCTGGTCGACATGCGCGAGTCGCAAGGGGAGTGGTCCGCAGACCACCTGCACCTCGGCTACTTCAGCGGCACTCCGACCCACAACCGGGACTTCGCGCTCGTCGCGCCCGCCATGGCTCGGCTGATGCGGACCGACAAGACCGTCCGGCTGCGACTCGTCGGATACCTGGACCTGGCTGACTCCGTGCTCGCGCCGTTCGAGGACCGCATCGATGTCGTGGCCCCGACGAACTACATGGAGCTCCAGCGGCTGATCGCCGAGACCGAGGTCAACCTGGCGCCGCTCCAGGACAACCGGTTCACGAACTGCAAGTCGGAGCTCAAGTACTTCGACGCCGCTGCTGTGGGGATCCCGACACTCGCGTCGCCGACGTTCACCATGTCGAACGCGATCCGGCACGGGGACAACGGGTTCCTGGTGCGGGTCGACGAGTGGGACGGCTACCTCAAGGAGATCGTCGACGGTTACCGTGACGTGGGTGTCGAGATGGGGCGCGCGGCCTACCGAGATGCGATCGTGCGGTTCGCGCCGGCGGCGATGATCGGCCAGGTCACAGCAGCTTTGGGCCTCGAAGGCCCGATCGGCTGAGCCGAGCCGGGCCCACCGGGGATCGCTGCGGGCCAGGTCAGTTGCGTCGTCGAGGACCTATCCTGACGAGGCGTCGTGCCCGGGACACCGGGCGGTGTCGACAGAAGGAGTGCGTTCGTGGAGTCCATGGTTCGAGTTCAGCCCGTCGGCTGCGACTTCACGCTCGACGCCCCCGCTCGCAACCAGCAGTGGTACGAGTCGCGCGGGTACGAGATGCTCTCGACCGCCATCTTCCGGACCGTCGCTCGCGGTGCGAGGACAGTGATCGACATCGGCGCTCACGTGGGCTACTACTCGTTGCTTGCTCGGAGTGCGGATCCCACATCGACGATCGTTGCGATTGAGGCATCGCCTGATAACGCCGCCGTGCTCCGCGCGAATGTCGATGGGCTCGCCGGCGTCACCGTTGTCAACGCAGCATTCGGCGCCGTGAGCGGTACTGCGACGTTCTACCTCACCGAGGCGTCGGACAACTGCGGGCTCTCGGGGCACCCGGACTCGCCCACGACCCGTGCAGTTGAGGTTGCTGCAATCACCGGCGCTGATCTCGACGTTCCCGGTGGCGGCCGGCTGCTCGTGAAGCTCGATGTCGAGGGTCACGAGGTCGCGGCCCTCGATGGCCTGAAGGGCCTGTTTGGTGCCTACGACGACGTCCGGCTCCTTGTCGAGTTCAACCCGAAGTGCCTGACGGCGGCAGGGTCGAGCCCCGATGACCTGATCGCCCGGCTCCATGCCGCGGGTTTCCGCCTTTTTGTCCTGGACGACGTGGAGCTGTCGTGGCGAGAGCTCGCCGCCGGTCGCTCGTGGAGTGAGCTCGTCGACGCGCGCGACTACGCCAACCTCTACTGCGTGCCGAAGGATCGCGCCATCACGATGACGGTTGCGATGCACTCGGGTGGCCTAGGCGGGGCCGAGCGCACCCATGCCGAGATGACGGACTGGCTGATTCGCGATGGAGCCATGGTCCACACCGTCATCCCAGAGCCTGACCTGGGCTTGAGCGGCGAGCTCCAACGGCTCGGCGGCTCGGTCACGATGGTGTCTCCGTTCCAGTGGTGGATGACCTGGCCGGATGATGTCGTGCCGACAGGCGACGCCGAGTCGTGGAGTCGACACCTCGTGCACGAACCGCTGATCACGGCGATCAGGCAGGTCCAACCTGACCTCGTGATGACGTTGACCGGTGTGATCCCGCAAGGTGCGATCGCCGCGGCCGCGACGGGGCGACCGCATGTCTGGTACGTCCATGAGTTCGGGGATCTTGACCACGGGCTGGTGGTTCCGGGTGGTCCCCGGTCGACCGGCGCGTTGATACTCGCGTTGTCCGACGCTGTGCTCACCAACTCGGCGGCGGTCCGTAAGCACTTCTTCGGAGCGAATAACACCCAAGTGTCGGTTCTGCATCCGGTCCCGGCGGTCGTCGTCGCTGCTGAGCGACCCACCGTGGTGGCCAGGCCATGGACGCTCGGCATCGTGGCGAGCCTGAATGCTGGCAAGGGACAGGAGGACGCACTCGGTGCCATCGCCGTTCTGCGCGGGGAGGGCACCGACGTTCCGCTGGTGCTTGCCGGACCGGGCACGGATACTGATCGCCAGCGGATCGGGGAGACCGCCGAGCGGTTGGCCGTCAGCGACCTCGTGACGATTGCCGGAGTCTGTCCCGATCGGACCGCATTGTACGACCAGTTCGATGCGGTGGCCATGACGTCACGTTCGGAGGCATTCGGTCGGATTCCGTTCGAGGCGACGGCGGTCGGTCTTCCCGTCATCTATGCCGATGCGGGCGGACCGCGCGAATACATGCAGCGTGGAGTGACGGGCATGGCCTATAGTCCCGGCGATGTCGGCGCGCTGGCCGCCGCGATCCTGACGCTGCGGAACGAACCGACTCGCGGCTACGCGCTGGTCGAGGCTGCGCGACTCTCGCTGCTCGAAGCAGGGCGAGAGGATGGGTTCGGTAACGCACTGACGCGAGTCCTGCGGACGGTGCGCGATCGCCGACCGCGTGCGGAGCTCCACGAGGTCGTGGGCTGGCTTGCGGCGACCTTGGCGGCGCGCGATCGCGAGATCACGGAGGCCCGTAGCGACCTGGACGCTGTCGTCGCTGCGCACGAGGCGCTGGTACCGCAGTACCAGCGGCTCGTGACTGATCACGACTATCTCGTGCGCGGGCATCTCGGCATCGTCGATGCACTCGACACGCTCAGGACGGACCACGCACATCTGCGGACGGACCACGCACATCTGCGGACGGAGCTCGACGAGCTCACCGCGCTCCACAGCACGAGCCGCGAGAACAACCGGGCGTTGCGCAGCTCGATCGAGGGCTGGCAGGCGACGCTCACTGCCGCGCAGGACGCACAAGATGCCGCATTGGCTCGACTGGTCGAGGTAGAGGCCACAGCCGACGAGCTGCGCGCGTCGAGAGACTTGATCGTGAACTCGCGAACGTGGCGAGCCAGGTCCGCCCTGGCTTCGGCGATGCGACCCCAGCGACGCCGTTGAGGCCAGGATGGCCCGGTTGATGCCGCTCACCGAAATTCCCCGGGGGTGCTCATCGAATTTCCCCACCTGGTGACGGTGTCAGGTTAGGGGTTGGCGGGTGCCGGTGGTGGTTCTTC
>JAYTSH010000150.1:0-5049 GCA_043745755.1 Cellulomonas sp.
CGGCTCGACCTCGCCGGCCCGGCCGACCAGCCGGACGACGCGGGCCGCGCGCTGCTCGCCGCGGCCTGCGTGCGCGCAGAGAACGAGGTTGCCGGCGCCCCGACGGGCGGCATGGACCAGTCGGCGTCGCTCCGGGCGCAGGCGGGCCACGCGCTGCTCCTCGACTGCCTCGACGGCTCGGTCCGCCAGGTGCCGTTCGATCTCGCCGCCGACGGGCTCGCCCTCCTCGTCATCGACACCCGCGCCGAGCACGCGCTGGTCGACGGGCAGTATGCGGCCCGCCGGACCACGTGCGAGGCCGCGGCGGCACGGCTCGGTCTGGGGACCCTCCGCGAGATCCACGGGACCGACGGTCTCGCGGCAGCTCTGGCGACCCTCGCGGGCGTTGCGGGCGCCGTTGCGGGCGCCGTTGCGGGCGCCGAGGCCGACGTCGCGGTACGTCGCGTGCGCCACGTCGTCACCGAGATCGCGCGGGTCGAGCAGTTCGTCGCGCTGCTCGACGCCGGGCGGGTCCGCGACGTCGGTCCGCTCATGGACGCGTCGCACGCCTCACTGCGGGACGACTACGAGGTCTCGTGCCCCGAGCTCGACCTCGCGGTAGCGACGGCCCGGTCGGCGGGCGCGCTCGGGGCCCGGATGACCGGCGGCGGCTTCGGCGGCTCGGCGATCGCCCTCGTCGAGGCCGACGCGGTCGCGGCTGTCGCGGCCGCGATCGCTGCAGCCTTCGACTCCGCGGGGCTCACGGCGCCGACCTTCCTGCTCTCCCCGCCGTCCGCGCCCGCCGGGTAGCCGACGGGTTGTCACGCGCGCGAGGCGGTCCCCGCGAGCGTCATCCCACGGGGGGATCTTCCGGCCGCCCGAACGTCGATAGGTTGCGCGTGCGGGGGCGACGAGTGTCGCCCCCGTCCATGACCGCTCGAGGGGCAGCGCTGTGGGCATCACACGCAGGTTCATCTTCCCGACCGTGCGGATCATCCTGTGGGCGGTCATCGCCGTGGCGCTCGTGAAGATCGCGTTCGCGGGCGCGGCCGTCACGTCGGCCATCGACCCGCTGCGCCCGACGGCCGAGATCGTCGAGGCGCACGTCGCGGCCACGACCGGCACGATCACGAACAAGGTGACCGTTCGAAGCCGCCGTCGTCGCCGACGCCGCGACCCGGGTCCGAGCGACGCTCGCGGGCACCGTGACGAAGCTGCTCGCGAAGGACGGACAGCGGGTGGACGCCGGAACGGCGATCCTCGTCATCACCCTTGAGACGCCGGTGGACCCGACCGTCACGACGGACGCCGCGACCGGCCTGCAGACGGTCACCGAGAACAAGCCGAAGATCAAGACGGAGACGATCAAGGCCCCGCACGCGGGGACCCTCGCGCTGCCGACGCTCAAGGACCAGGTCGTCTCGGTGGGGGTCGTCGTCGCGACGGTGTCCCCCGGGACGATGTCGGTCTCCGGGAGACTGACGCCCGACCAGCAGTACCGGCTGCTCGGCGCACCGACCGACGCCGAGGTCACGCTCAAGGGCGGCCCGGCGCCGTGGCCGGCCTGATCCCCGCGATCGTCGCCGTCCGCGTCAAGGTCATCGACGCGATCCGGTACTGATCCGCGATCTACGCCCGACCGAGCCTCGACGTCAGGTCTTCGACCGCGACCATAGCCTCCGAGAGCGGGCAGTCGAACAGCTGGGTGTAGACCTGCGCGGCCTTGATGCTCGAGCCGTCGCGGATCTGGTTCAGGACCGGTGCGAGGGACGGGGTTGCCAACAGATCGAACCCCAGGGTCTCCGCAAGAATGTCAAATCGACGTTCGAGCCACAGCTCGCGGCCCGCGCCATTGTTTCGAATCTTGAGCATCGCGTGTCCCATCTCGTTGTCCACAACAATTGTTACCAGTCTCGCCGCACGTAACGGTATCCGCCGGCGCCGATCAAAGCAACCAGCCAAACGAGCACGACCGCGTACTCCTGACCATGAAGCCCCGGCACCGACACACCCGAACCGAGCCCCAGCGTTTCTCGCACGGCAGAGAACGGAAGCAGGCCGGCCAACCAGGACGCCCGGCTCGAGGTCGAGATGAGAATGACCGGCTCCACGACCGTCGATGCCATGACGGGGATCATCAGACCCCAGAGGAACGAGTTCGTCAAGGCGGTCGCCGAGAACGACGCGACCAGATAGAAAGTGATCGCGACGAACGCGCGCAGCCCGGTCGACACGAATAGCGACGACCACCCAGTAGATGAACGGAAGACCACCATGTCCCCGTTGGCCCACGTTCCCAGCACCCCGAGGGCGAGGGCTGCGAGCCCGGCGATCGAGCCGATCATCACGACGAAGGTGAGCTTCGCGACGTAGGACAACGCCCGCAGCGGAACGGCGACGTGCAGGAGCAGAGCCCGCCGATACCGTGCATCGTTGCCGATCGACATCGCGCCGTAGACGTACAACAAGACGGCAAGGAATCCCAGAGGCGCATAGGCGATCGACTCAGCGAAGGGCGATCCGCGCCGCAGCGCCCGGACGACAGGCGCCAGACCGTTCGCAGTCACCACAGTCGTGGCTGCCGACATGAGTGCGAGTGCCGCGAGGACGAGACCGATCTTGAGCGAGATGAGGCTCTCCCACTCGTATCTCCAGACCGCGAGCACCGTCCGCCGCGTCCGCATCCCGATCATGCGTCGGCCATCTCGCGCCCGGGCGCCGCTGTCATCCGAAAGAACAGCGCTTCGAGCGTCTGGCATTCGTCGCGAAGCTCGCATACAGCGATGTCTGACCGGAAGAGCTGCGGCCCGAGGTCGCGCGCAGCGACACCCGTCACCGCGCAGTGTGCCTCACCGAGGACTTCGTACGAGTAGCCGAGGGAATCGAGGACCGCAGTGAGTCCATCGCCTCTCTCCACCCGCAGGATCACTCGGCTCTCGCCGTAAACTCTCTGGAAGTCAACAGCGAGGGCGTCGGCGACCAGAGCGCCGGCCGAGATAATCATGAATCTGTCGCTGATCGCTTCCACCTCGGCCAGCAGGTGGCTAGAGAAGAGCACAGTCCCACCATTGTCGGCACACTGCCGGATGGCTCCACGGACCATCAGGACACCCTCCGGGTCCAGTCCGTTCGTCGGCTCGTCGACGATGAGCACAGAAGGAGCCGCGAGCATAGCCGCGGCGACATTCAGCCGCTGGGTCATCCCGAGCGAGAGCGTGTCGAGCCGCTCCAGAGACGACGACGACAACCCCACTTGATCGAGGACTTCGGCAACTCGCCGGTCGGGCAGGCTGTTCATGCGTGACAGCGCCTGGAGATGGCGAGACACTACGACTCTCGGGTCACCCACCCGACCGTCAAACATCGCTCCCACCAGGCTCTGCGGGGCATCGAGCTCGCGCAGGGACCTCCCTGCGAAGAGGGTCGATCCCTCGCCGCTGACCAGGCCCAGCATCAGCTTGAGCGCCGTGGTCTTCCCCGAACCGTTCGGCCCGACGAAGCCCGTCACGGTGCCAGGCTCGAGTCGGAACCCGATCCCGTCCACCACCGCTCTGTCGCCGTAGACCTTGCGCAGGTTCCGCACCTCGACGTCGATGCCGCTACTCATGAGGTGCGCTCACTGCGCGACGCCGAGCACGAACAACGCGAGCTTGATGCCGTACAGGAAAAGGCCGAACGCCACGACTGCACGGATCTGGTCGCCACGTTGCGCGACCACGGCAGCTCGACGAACAGCTCGGTAGAAGACGACGACTGACACGATCATGAACGGATCGAGCGGACTCAGGGCCAGCCCGATGACTGTCGAGGACTTCAGCGCTCCAGCGATCGCCAGCCCCCCAAGGATGACATCGCGAACGGCGAGCGGGACCTGGGCCTCGAACGTGGCGACCAAGACGCTGCGTCGCACGGCACGCAGCTTCCCCACCGAACCTATAAGGCTGCAGACGATCGCGGACTGAACAGTCATGGAGACCACCCGCCCCACGACCGCAACGACCACGTACAGCGCAATTTCGCGCGGCGAGAAGTCGAGAGCGAGGTCGTTCACCGAAGACAACGCTAATGCGCTGAGCAGCCCGAAGGTGAATACCCCGGCCGATGCACCCGTGACGACGACGATCCAGAACGGCAGGGTGACCTGCGCGTTTTGTTGACGATGCTCAACCTGCCGATCTATACAGTCAGCAACCGATTTGGTGCCCATACCAGCCCGTCCATTTCCATTCGAGGAGACTTGCCGATGCGAGCAGCACGGCAATCAACAGGATCGCTTTCCCAGCGACGACAAGAATTGGCGCCCGAGCCGATCCCTGGACAGCGGAGTGCATCACGCGCCGGGCGCAGTTCGCGGGCTGGTGCAGGCCAACGGCGGTCGCGACGACCCACGCTGCGATCTCGATGATCCCGTGCGGGATCAGGAGAGCCGCACCGTCCCAACCGAGCCCACCCACGATGGCGCCGACCCCTGACCCGGTGGGCACGAGCACGTACAAGGCGGCGACGAGCGTTGACGCCCCGAAGTTCAGCACGCCGCTGAGCAGCAGAAGGCAGAGCGCGAAGTTGACGAAGAAAACTCGGCTCGGGGCCACCACGCCGGCCGTGCATTGCGCTAGTGGTGTCGCAAGGCCTCTCCATACGCCGACCCCCAGGGCTGCTGAGACGATCGGCAAGGAAAGGCAGAGCTCAATGCCCATGGTTCGAACGGACGGATCGAGCCAGCGCACGCTAGAGCTCAACGACGTCCAGATCGACCTGTCCGAGCCGAGCGGCTTCGCCATGGTGCGCAACAACGACGATCCCTCCCCCCACGGTGACTCTGGCCATCCACTCGCGCAGCACCTGAGAAGCCTTGTCGTCCAGGTTCGCGAACGGCTCGTCGAGCAGGACGATGGCCCGGCGCGACACCGATGCCAGGCAGAGGGCCAACCGTTGGCGCCAGCCGGTCGACAGCTCGTCCATCGTCATCGTCTGGTCGAGCGCGCTGATGCTCCACTCCTCAAGGCCAGCGTCGAACTCATGGGAGTCAACCTTCGACAGCGACCGCAGGTAGAGAAGCTCCTCGCTCAG
>JAYTSH010000151.1:0-5993 GCA_043745755.1 Cellulomonas sp.
ACCAAGCGTGCCTCGCGCAAGCGCAACGCCATCCCGTCCGTCGCGATCGCCGGCTACACGAACGCCGGCAAGTCCTCGCTGCTCAACCGGCTGACGGGCGCGGGCGTGCTCGTCGAGAACGCGCTTTTCGCGACCCTCGACCCGACAGTGCGTCGCGCCGAGGCGGCCGACGGGCGCGTCTACACGCTCACCGACACCGTCGGGTTCGTCCGGTCGCTGCCGCACCAGCTCGTCGAGGCCTTCCGCTCGACGCTCGAGGAAGTCGCGGACGCCGACCTGGTGATCCACGTCGTCGACGTCTCGCACCCGGACCCCGAGGGTCAGATCGCTGCCGTCCGACACGTGTTCGCGGACATCCCGGGGGCCATGGACGCTCCCGAGGTCATCGTGCTGAACAAGGCGGACCTGGCCGACCCCGCGGCGATCGCCCGGCTCCGCTCCCGCGAACCGGGCGCGATCGTGGTCTCGGCGCGGACGGGCGAGGGCGTCGACGAGCTCCAGGCACTGATCGCCGACCAGCTGCCACGACCCGGGGTCAGCGTCGATGTCGTGATCCCCTACGACCGTGGCGACCTCGTCAACCGTGTGCACCTGCACGGTGAGATCGAGGCCGAGGAGCACACGGCAGCAGGAACCGCGCTGCGCGGGCGTGTCGACGCGAACCTCGCCGCGGAGCTCGCGTCCGCGGCCGTCCGGCAGGCGTGAGCACGCGGCACGGCGGTGCGCCCGCACGGTGAGCGCCGCCGTCGGGGTCGTCCGCAGGCGCGACTAGGCTGACGCGGTGCCCGACCCCGCCGCGTCCGTCGACGAGCTGCTCGACCTCGCGGTCGCCGCGCTCGGCGGGGCTCGACGGGACGGTCAGCACGAGATGGCCCGGGCTGTCGCCGGGGCGATCGAGAAGGGTGAGCACCTGCTCGTCCAGGCCGGGACAGGCACGGGGAAGTCGCTCGGGTACCTCGTGCCTGCCGTGCGGCACGCGGTGCTGAACGACGAGCGGGTGGTCGTCTCGACGGCGACCCTGGCGCTGCAGCGCCAGGTGGTCACGCGCGACCTGCCCCTCGTCGCGCAGGCGCTCGCGCCCCGACTGCCGCGGATGCCCGACATCGCGCTGCTCAAGGGTTGGCACAACTACCTCTGCGCGCACAAGGTCGCCGGCGGCTACCCGCAGGACGAGCCCGGTACGCTCTTCGACCTGGGCGACCATGCCGGCGCCGCGGAGCACCCCGCCCTCGAGCCGACGACCGGCAAGGGTGGCCGCGGCGGGCTGGGGCCCGACGAGGTCCTCGGCGCGCAGATCGTCCGGCTGCGAGAGTGGGCCGCCGAGACCAGCACGGGCGACCGCGACGACCTCGTGCCCGGTGTAAGCGAGCGCGCGTGGCGCCAGGTCTCCGTGACCGCGATGGAGTGTCTCGGCCCGAAGTGTCCGATGATCACCGACTGCTTCCCCGAGCGCGCGAGGACACACTCGCGCGAGGCCGACGTGGTCGTGACGAACCACGCGATGCTCGGGATCGCCGCATCGGGATCGCCCGGCGTCCTGCCCGAGCACACGGTCGTCATCGTCGACGAGGCGCACGAGCTGACGGACCGTGTCACCGCGCAGTCGACCGCCGAGCTGTCGATCGCCACCGTCGAGCATGCCGGCCGTCTCGCGCGCCGCCACGCGGGTGTCCCCACGACCGATCTGGACACCGCGAGCGCCGTGCTGGGTGCCGTGCTCGCGGCCCTCCCTGAGGGTCGCTTCCCGACCGGGCTGCCCTCCGAAGCGCGTGGGGCGGTCGGCGCGGTACGCGACGCCGCCCGAGGACTTCTGACGGCGCTCAAGCCGGGCGGTACGTCAGCATCGAACGGCTCGGGTTCCGTCGAGGGCGGGCTCAAGATGGCGGCATCGGCCATGCTGCTGCTGTTCGAGACCGCGGAGCGCATGGCCGCCGACCCGGAGCAGAACCGGCAGAGCGTCCTGTGGTGCGAGCGCGGTGACGGGAGCAGCCGAGGCCCGACGATGACGCGGCTGCTCGCGGCACCCCTTGCGGTGAACGCCCTGATCCGCACGAACCTTCTCGCGGGCCGGTCCGGGATCCTCACGTCGGCCACGCTCGCCCTCGGGGGGTCGTTCACTCCGATCGCGCGTTCCGTCGGTCTGGACGCTCGGGCGGACGCCGAGGCGCAGGGCCCCGAGCGGCTGGCCCCGGCTGCCACAGCTGTGCCCGGGTCAGACGCCCCCGCTGCTGCGATAGGTGAGGCGCAGCCGTGGCACGGGCTGGACGTGGGCAGCCCCTTCGACTACCCCCGGCAGGGCATCCTCTACATCGCACGACACCTGCCCCCACCGGGTCGGGAGCCGGCAACCGTTGCGCAGCTCGACGAGATCGCCGAGCTCATCACGGCGGCAGGCGGCCGCACGCTCGGGCTCTTCTCGTCCAGGCGGGCGTCGGACGCCGTCGCCCAGGCGATGCGCGACCGGCTCGACCTGCCGGTCCTCGCCCAGGGCGACGACCAGCTGCCGACGCTGGTGCGCGAGTTCGCCGCCGACGAGGCGACGTGCCTGTTCGGGACGCTGTCGCTGTGGCAGGGCGTCGACGTGCCGGGCGCGACCTGCAGCCTGGTGATCATCGACCGGATCCCGTTCCCGCGGCCCGACGACCCGGTGCGCTCCGCGCGTTCGGAGGCGGTGGCCGCAGCGGGGGGCAACGGCTTCATGTCCGTGTCGGCGACGCATGCGGCCCTCATGCTCGCGCAGGGCGCGGGGCGGCTCATCCGGACCACCGAGGACCGCGGCGTCGTCGCCGTTCTCGACCCACGGCTGGCCACAGCGCGGTACGGCGAGTTCCTGGCCCGCTCGTTGCCCGACTTCTGGCGGACGACGGACCGCGAGGTTGCCCTTGCTGCTCTGCGCCGTCTGGCAACGAGCGACTAGCCTGACCTGATCGACCTAGCCCCGCCGACCGTGCCCCACCGACATTGCTCGACCGACCTGCTCGACGACCGGACCGGTCTGGGGGCGACACCCGCGATGAGGAGCACCTGATGACCGAGAACGTCGATAGCGACGAGCTGGGCCTGCCGGGAGCCACGGCCGGCCGGCACCGCAGGACCAAGCTCGCGATCGTGGGTGCCGGTGCTGTCGGGTCGACAATCGCGTACGCGGCGCTCATGCGTGGCGCCGCGCGGACCGTGGCGCTCTACGACATCAACACTGCCAAGGTCGAGGCCGAGGCGCTCGACCTCGGGCACGGCGTGCAGTTCATGCCGATGGCCGAGGTGGTCGGCTCGGACGACATGGCCGTGTGTGCCGGCTCCGACGTCGTCGTGATCACCGCGGGCGCCAAGCAGAAGCCGGGGCAGACGCGCATCGACCTCGCCGAGGCGACGATCTCCCTCGTCTCGACGATGCTCCCGCCGCTCGTCGAGATCGCCCCCCAGGCGGTCTACCTGATGGTCACCAACCCCGTGGACATCGTCACGTACGCCGCGCTGAAGATCTCAGGCCTGCCGCCTGCCCAGCTCTTCGGCTCGGGCACTGTCCTCGACTCGTCCCGGTTGCGCTACCTGATCGCGCAGCACACCGGCGTCGCGGTGCAGAACGTCCATGCGTACGTCGCGGGCGAGCACGGCGACACCGAGCTGCCGCTCTGGAGCTCGGCGACGATCGGCGCGGTCCCGCTGCTCGACTGGAACGGCATCGGCGGACGAGGTCAGCTCACCGCCGAGGTGCGCGGCCAGATCGCGCACGAGGTCGTCGACTCTGCCTATCGGATCATCGCGGGCAAGGGCGCCACCAACTACGCGGTCGCGCTGGCGAGCTCACGCATCATCGAGGCGGTCATCAACGACGAGCAGCGCATCTTGCCGGTCTCCTCGCTCCTCGACGGCTACTACGGCATCAGCGACGTGTGCCTGTCCGTGCCGACGCTCGTCGGTCGCGACGGCGCCGGGGAGCGGCTCCAGGTGCCGATGTCCGCCGACGAGCTCGCGGGGCTGCGGCGGTCGGCTGAGTCACTCACCACTGTCGCGCGGCGCCTCGGGTTCTGACCGGGCGGGTCCAGACGGGTCAGGTCTTGACCGGGCCGGTCGTGACCGGGCGGTCAGTGTCTGCGGAGCGAGGAGATGAGCTCGCTCTTGCGCATCCGCGAGCGCCCGGTGACGCCGACCTCGGCCGCCTTGCGCCGGAGATCGGTGACGGTCCATTCCTCGTAGTCGCCGGACTTCCCGCCCTTGCGGCCGACCGCGCTGCGTGACGTGCGGGCTGCCGCGTTCGCAATGCGAACCGACTTCTCTTTGCTGTTCCCTTCCTCGCGCAGCGCCTCGTACAGCCGGGCATCCTTCACGCTGGGGCCTGGGTCCCGAAGTCGCCCTGGCATGGGTCGCTCCTTCCGCCGTCGAGCCGCCGTGTCCGTCGCGCACCCTCGACGTCGCTCAGCTCGCGGGGAGCCGCACCTCGACGAGCTCAGTCCGGTCCGGTCACAGGCTCCGCAGCACGGTGACGACCCGACCGAGGAGCTGGGCCTCGTCGCCGGGAATCGGGGCGTACGCCGGGTTGTGCGGCATGAGCCACACGTGACCGTCGATGCGCTTGAAGGTCTTGACCGTCGCGTCGCCGTCAATCATCGCGGCGACGATCTCGCCGTTCTCGGCGACGGGCTGACGACGTACCACGACCCAGTCGCCGTCACAGATGGCCGCGTCGACCATCGAGTCGCCGACGACCTTGAGCAGGAACAGGTCGCCATCGCCCACGAGCTGGCGGGGGAGCGGGAACACGTCCTCGACGGCCTGCTCAGCGAGGATCGGTCCACCTGCGGCGATGCGCCCGACGACGGGCACGTACGAGGGAGTCGGCTTGCCGTCGCGCAGGGCGGCGTCCTCGTCGCCGAAGCCGAATGCCCCTGACGGTGACCACTGCTGCACGGAGCGCGAGTCGTCGGCCTGCACGACCTCGATGGCACGGGGACGGTTCGGGTCGCGGCGCAGGTAACCCTTGCGCTCGAGCGTCGTCAGCTGGTGCTTGACGCTCGAGGGGCTCGTCAGCCCGACGGCCTCGCCGATCTCACGCATGGTCGGCGGGTAGCCCCGCGACTCGACCGAGGACCGGATCGTCTCGAGGACCATGCGCTGGCGCGTGGTGAGACCGTCGGCGTCGGGCGGGCTGTCGGGCAGGGCATGCACGGACGCGAGCCCGGGCTCGCCTGCGTCAGCGTTCGTCCCGTTCTCCGGGCCATGGCTGGTCCCGCGGTCTCTCGCCACCGTCGACTCCTCGCTGCTGCGTGCCTCGTGTCGCGCATCTGTGCGCTGTGATCACCGGGCCTTGAGCGTCCGACCCGCGGTGCGTGTCAGTGGCTCGTGGTGCCCTTGTCCTACGTCGCCAGCCTAGGTGAGCGAAGCGGCGGGATCAAACACCTGTTCGAGCGTGTCTCGACATCGGCTGCGGCACGTGATAGAAATCGCACAAGCGTTCGACGTACAAGCGTTCGAACCACCGGATCTTGGAGGGCGACACTCATGAGTGCGATGGCGATCGACCATCCGAGCCTCCGCAGCTCGTGGCAGCTGCGCCGGGCCTCGCGTATCCCGGCGTCTCGGCGCGTCCGCGGTGCGGTCCCGACTCCCGCTGCGCGTGCCGCGCACGGCGGCGAGCTCCGCCTGACGCGGCGCGGGCGGTGGGTCCTGGCAGCGCTCGCGTCGGTCGTCGCGATCGGCACGGGGATCATGGGAGGGCAGGCCATGGCCGCCGGTCCGGCGCAGGCGTTGGAAGTCGTCGGCTACACCGTGCAGCCCGGCGACACGCTCTGGCAGATCGCGGCGGGCGTCGCCGTCCCGGGCGAAGACGTGCGCGACGTCATCGTCGAGCTGCAGGACCTCAACGCACTACCCCGCGCCGAGCTCACCGCGGGACAGCACCTGGTGCTGCCGGCCCACCGCTGATCCGACCTGTCGTCTGGTCTGGTCCAGCGGCCGACCCGGTGTTTGCTGTTCGCAGGCGCAAGGCTTACTTT
>JAYTSH010000152.1:0-6556 GCA_043745755.1 Cellulomonas sp.
CGAGAAGGCGTCGCAGGGGCACCCGGTCGTCGTGTTCTTCGACGAGATGGAGTCACTGTTCCGGACCCGCGGCACCGGGGTGTCGAGCGACGTCGAGACGACGATCGTGCCGCAGCTGCTCAGCGAGATCGACGGTGTAGAGAGGCTCGAGAACGTCATCGTGATCGGCGCCTCGAACCGCGAGGACATGATCGACCCGGCGATCCTGCGTCCTGGCCGCCTCGATGTGAAGATCAAGATCGCGCGGCCGGACGCCGAGGGTGCGCGGGAGATCTTCGGCAAGTACCTCACCGCTTCGCTGCCGATCCACCAGGACGACATCGCCGAGCACGGCGGCAACGCCGCGTCGGCCGTCGAGGCGATGATCAACCGCGTCGTCGAGCGCATGTACACCGAGAGCGACGAGAACCGCTTCCTCGAGGTGACCTACGCGAGCGGCGACAAGGAGGTCCTGTACTTCAAGGACTTCAACTCGGGCGCGATGGTCCAGAACATCGTCGACCGCGCGAAGAAGTCCGCCATCAAGGACTTCCTCGCGACCGGCCAGCGCGGCATCCGCGTGGACCACCTGCTCACGGCCTGCGTCGACGAGTTCAAGGAGAACGAGGACCTGCCCAACACGACCAACCCGGACGACTGGGCCCGGATCTCGGGCAAGAAGGGCGAGCGCATCGTGTTCATCCGCACGATCGTCCAGGACAAGAAGGGCAAGGACGGTTCGCGGACGATCGAGACCGTGACGAGCACCGGGCAGTACCTGTAGCCGTACCAGGCGGACCGACGCGGTGCGTGCCGTCGGTGCCCAGCGGACCGGCACCGGTCGCCTCACGCGGCTCGCCTAGGCTGGCCGCGTGAGCGTGCGCCGCGTGATGGGGATCGAGACCGAGTACGGCGTCCTGCAACCGGGGCGACCGGGGGCAAACCCGATGCTCCTGTCGAGCCACGTCGTGGCTGTGCACGCGACGGCTCGTGAGAGCTCGCGGTCGCGAGCCCGGTGGGACTACGACGACGAGGACCCGCTGCACGACGCACGCGGCTTCCGCCTGCAGCGCGCATCCGCGCACCCCTCGATGCTGACGGACGCACCGTTGCAGCCCGCGCCGTCCGGCGACGGTCCGCAGCTGCTCGCGCGCTCGGGGATCGAGGAGTACGACGACCCCGGTGCAGCCAACGTCGTCCTGACGAACGGCGCACGGCTGTACGTCGACCACGCGCATCCCGAGTACTCCTCGCCCGAGGTCACCGGTCCACTCGACGGGGTTCGCTGGGACCGGGCCGGGGAGCTCGTCATGCTCGCGTCCGTGCGCGCGCTCGCGTCGACACCCGGGATGCCCGACGTCGCCCTGTACAAGAACAACGTCGACGGCAAGGGCGCGACGTACGGCACGCACGAGAACTACCTCGTCGACCGCTCGGTGCCGTTCGCCGACCTGGCCGCGCGCCTGACGCCGTTCCTCGTCACCCGCCAGGTGTTCACCGGCGCCGGCCGCGTGGGCCTCGGCCAGCGTGGCGAGCTGCCGGGCTTCCAGCTGTCGCAGCGCGCGGACTACATCGAGGCCGAGATCGGGCTTGAGACGACGCTGCGTCGGCCGATCATCAACACGCGTGACGAGCCGCACGCTGACCCGGAGCGCTGGCGGCGGCTGCACGTGATCATCGGCGACGCGAATCTCCTCGAGGTCGCGACGTACCTCAAGCTCGGCACGGCATCCCTCGTCCTGTGGCTCATCGAACGCTCGGTGACTGAAGGCGGCGCGGGCGGCGCCCTTGCGGCGATCGATCGGCTCGCGCTTCGTGACCCCGTCGACGCGGTGCATGTCGTCAGTCGCGACGTCGCGCTGACCGCGCGCCTCGAGCTCGTCGACGGCCGCCGGCTCACGGCGCTCGAGATCCAGGGGGAATACCTCGACGCGGTCCGGTCGGCCCTCGAGCACGCCGGCGGCGTCGGGGACGACGAGACCCGCGACGTCCTCGACCGCTGGGCTTCCGTCCTGCTGCGGCTCGCGGACGACCCGGCGAGCTGTGCGCGCGAGGTCGAGTGGCTCGCAAAGCTGCGGCTCCTTGAAGGCATGCGGCGGCGCGACCACCTTGCCTGGGACCACCCCAGGCTCGCGGCCGTGGACCTGCAGTGGTCCGACGTCCGTCCCGAGCGGGGGCTGTACCACCGGCTCGTCGAGGCAGGCGCGGTCGAGCTGCTTGTCGCGCACGAGCTCGTCGAGGCCGCCGTCGTGCACCCGCCGGACGACACACGCGCGTACTTCCGTGGCGAGGCCATCGCACGCTACGGCGGCCAGATCTCGGCGGCGAGCTGGGACTCGGTGATCTTCGACGTCCCGGGCGCCCCGACGCTGCAGCGGGTGCCGATGCACGACCCCCTGCGTGGCACGCGCGAGCACGTCGGTCCGCTGCTCGACCGCAGCCCTGACGCGGCCAGCCTCCTCGCGGCACTCGGCGCCTGACGGTCAGCGCTGGGCGCCCGCCAGTCAGCGCTTGGCACCTGAGGGTTGCGACCGTCAGCGCATGGCGACGACGAACCGCACGGCTTCCTTGGCCTCGCGCAGCCGGCGCTCGTACGTCAGGCCGAGTCCCAGCAGGATCGCCCCGCCGACCGCAAGCAGCATCCACCACTCGACGACGCGCAGCACCGCAGCAGCGGCGGGGGACATCTGGACCAGGGCGAGCAGGATGAGAACCACACCGCCGATCGCGAACGGAGCCTGCCACCGGCGGACGGCTCCCACGAGGACTGCGGTCACGGCGCCCACGAGGACGAGCAGCAGCCGCCACGCCGTCGGATCGACCCACCCGGTCCCGAGCGGGACGACGAGCATGAGCGCGAGCCCCGGCCCGAGTCCGCGCCAGCTCGACCTCTGCCGCACCGCGCCCATGTCGAGCGAGCCCACGACGAGCAACAGGCAGCCCGCGACCACGATCGATAGGTCGGCGGGCTCCGGTCCGTCACGCAGGGTCCACGCGAGAGCTGCCGCCCCCGTGACGCAGAGCCCGAGGTCGCGGCGAGCGCCACCGGTGGCAAGCGTTCCGCCGATCGCGAGCCCTGCGCCCGCGGCCATCACGGCGAGGACCCGGATCAGGCCTGTCATGGACCCATCGACGGCGAGCAGTGTCGGGGTCGCCACCGCGGTCAGCACCACGGCAAGCCCCCAGCGGCGCGGATCGGCCATCCGGTCATGGGCGACATCGGGCCGGGCGCGCACGAGGGCGAGCACCGCGAGGCCGATCGTCGCGGCCGCCGGGAGGGACCACGCCTCCACCGCGAGCAGGCGGGCAGGGTCGGGGCCGCGGACGGCGGACATCGTCGCCCGGACGCCCGGGCCGGCCGCAGCCAGCATCGCTCCACCCACGAGGAGCAGCTGTCGGGCGCGGTCCATGCCGTCCCGCGCGGCGACGTCGTGGCCGTCATCCGCTCTGCCGGGTGCGGGCGGCGCCAGACGCAGAGCGACGGCGACGAGCACGAGCGCCCCGGCGAGGACGATCGGTGTCCGCCAGACCCCCTCCTGGTCGATTGCCGCGGGAAGGAGCAGCAGCGGTCCAGCGAGCGGCCACGGAGCCGTCTGCCACGGAGCCGTCCGCCACGGAGCCGTCAGCCAGGGAGCGGCGACCGCCAGGCGACGCCACCGGGCCACACCTGCCGCGGTCACGACGGCGCCAAGGATCGCGACCGGGACGTCGGGGGGAAGGGGGCTGCGTACGGCGGCGACGAGAGCTGATGCGGTGGCGAGCGTGAGGCCGAGTGTGGCGAGCGTCGTCCGGTCAGCCCGACCGGCAGGGCGTTGTCCAGGTGCGAGGCTCGGCCGCTCGTGCGTGCGGACACCCCGGACCGCGAGTGCGGCGCCGACTGCCAGGGGGACCGTCCAGCGAAGGAACCCGGCTTGTGTGCCGTCGACCGCGACCAGCGATGGTGTGGCGGCGACCGCGGCTACGAGCCACCATCCCCAGGTCCGGGGCGAGTACCTTGCCCAGGTCCAGAGTCGGGTGAGGTGGATCGTTGCTGTCGCGACGACGAGTGCCGCAGCGCCCGACCACGCTTCGACTCGCACGACCCCTGACGCGGCGGGGTGCGGTGCGGACCCGTCGACCGTGGCGATCGCGGCGCTCAGGGCGTGTCGCGCCGGACCGAGCACGACGACGAGCAGCCCGATCAGGAGCAGGACGTGCGGCGCGCCGATCGGGGTCCGTGGGGGCGCTGCGCGGTCGTCCGGCGGTGCTGGCGAGCGCAGGCGGATGCCGATCGCGACGACCAGCGCACCGGCGGCGAGCGTCAGGCCGACGCGGGGGACACGGCCCGCAAGGACGCCGTCGAGCAGCGCCGTCGGGACCAGGGCGAGAGCCAGGCCCGCGGCGAGCAGCGGCGCGTCGGCCGGCGCGCCGTTCCGTCGTCTCCGCGCTCCGACGACTGTCAGGACGAGCCCCGCGGGTGCGAGGTAGACCTCAGGTGCGCCGACATCGCTTGCGTGCAGCAGGACCCAGGATGCCGCGGCCCCGAGAACGAGCAGGCCCCACCGCGCGGCGCGGCGGTCAGGTCGGAGCGACCACGCGCCCGCCGTGATCGCGCCGACGAGCAGAACCAGCGCGAGACCACCCGGCCCGCTCGGTACGGCGACGACGAGGGCGACGCATGACGTCAGCCAACCGGTGACCTCGAGCAGGAGCCGGAGCACGTTGTCCGGCGCGCGGTGAGGCGCTGCGCCTGCGGCGGCCAGGGGAAGAGCCAAGAGCACGCCGACGGCGCCGACGGCGGCGATGCCGGCTGCCAGGCCCGTGCCGTTGTGGGCGCCCAGCCCGACGTGCAGGCTCACAACTCCGCCCGCGCACACCGGGGCGAAGAGAGTGCCCGCGACGCGGCGCGTGCGGTCCCCGAGCAGCTCGACGCCACCGACGAGCACGCCGATGACCGCGACTGAAGCGAGCGCCCCGACGAGCACGAGGAAGGCCGCCAGCGCGGGCGGCTGACCGGCGCGGCCCGACGCCGCGAGTCCGGCAACCCAACCGGCGGCGGCGAGCGCGCCCGTCGTCGCGAGCGTCGTGCACCGGTCGAGGCGTCGCCAACGGGCGTCGGGTGACAGCGCCGCCGGCGTCACGACGACGAGGCCGATCCCCGCGGCGAGCAGCCCAGCGAGCGGGCTTCGCACACCGGCGGCGGCGAAGCCCACGAGCACGGCACCCCAGGCAACGACCACAGCCACTGCTGCGGCGGCGGCCTGCGCCCGCAGACGACCGACCAGCCACGGACGCGCCCCGAGCGCGAGCGCCGCGAGGGCTGCGAGGGTCGCCGCGACGAGCCACCGTGAACCGTGCGTGGCAACGAGCGCGCCGGGCACTGCGAGCGCGCTCACCACGCGCAACGGCGCCCGGAGAAGCCGACGGTCCGGGCGCGTGCCCGGCAGTCGTCGATCGGCGCCGTACGCCACCGTGCCGGTCAGGACGAAGAGCGCCACGGCGCCCGTCCGGCCGAGCGGTGGGATCGCCGCTCCAGCGGAGGCGGGAGCACCGAGCACGACCGCGGCACCGATCCACACAGCCCACCGCCGAGCAGCTCTCGCGACCGCCGACGGACGTACCGCGAGCCCCAGCAGTGCCGCGACGACCGCTGCACCCGCGAGCGAGGCCAGGGCGAGAGCTGCGCGGTTCGCGCCGCCGGGCTCGATCGACGCCCGGGCGGCCGCGAAAGGGAGCACCAAGACGGCCGGTGTGCCCAGGACAAGTGTGACGATGAGAGCGCTGTCGGCTACGGCGGCTGCGACCCGGGTCGACGCGCGTCCGCGCAGCAGGTCAGCACGTCGGGCCGCGTCGGCGGGCACGCGCCGCCGCGCCCGTGCCGCAGCTCCAGAGATGACCGCGACGACGACCGCGCTGCCGCACGGGACGAGTGCAAGGAAGGAGCCGCCAGGGGCGTCGAGCCGGGCGCCGGTCACGGCGCCCGCCGCGCCCGCCGCGGTTGCCGTGAGGGCACCTGCGGCCGATCCCCACCACGTCGTGGAGTTCGCCATCGTCCACCATGAGCGGTCGGTCCTCGTGGCCGGATCGCCTCCGGCCGGCTGCCTCCAGCGGGCGAGCCAGACCTGCATCGCGGCAAGACCCGCGAGTGCCCCCAGCGCGCCGACCCCAACCGGGCCGTCGCTCGCCGGATCCGTGACGACGCCGCAGACGGCGAGGAGCGCCCCCGCAACGGTCATGAGCCACGCCGCACAGGTCAGGACTGCCGGCTCGAACCAGGCGCGCTCGTCGGGCGACGCGCCGGCCGACGAAGAACGGCGGAGCCCGAAGCGTGCGCAGGCAAGCACCACCGACGCGACGAGCAGCCAGGAGGCTGCCGCAGGGCTGAGCGCGAGGGGGACGAGGAGGACGGGTGCGAGCGGCAGGAGCGCGGTGCCCACCACGCGAGCGACGCGGAGCTGCGTCGCCCGACTCCCCGCCAGGAGGACCACGGCGCAGACGACGGACGCTGCTGCGGCGTACGCCGCGGGCGCGGTCACCGTGATGAGCCCGGTCGCAGCCACCGCCCACGCGTCGAGAAGCAGCATGACCGTGCCGAGCG
>JAYTSH010000153.1:0-3916 GCA_043745755.1 Cellulomonas sp.
TGGATGAACTCGTCGGTCCCGAGGATCGCGCCGCCGAGCACCCGTCCTTGGCCGTCGATGTGCTTGGTCGCCGAGTACACGATGACGTCCGCGCCGTGCTCGAGCGGCCGCGACAGCACGGGCGTGGCGAACACGTTGTCGACGACGACGACGGCCCCTGCCGCGTGCGCGAGCTTGCTGACGGCGGCGATGTCCACGAGGTCCTGCATCGGGTTGGACGGTGTCTCGAAGAACACGACGTCCGCCGGCGTGGCCAGCGCGGCCTCCCACTGCTCGGGCACGTGACCGTCGACGTACTCGGTCCGCACCCCCCACTTCGCGAGGATCTCGTCGAAGATCACGACGGTCGAGCCGAACAGCGCGCGCGACGCGACGATCCGCGACCCGGAACGCACGAGGGCCGCGAGCGCCGTGAAGACCGCCGACATGCCGCTGGCAGTGGCGCAGGCGGCCTCGGCTCCCTCGATCAGGCGCAGCCGCTCCTCGAACGTCGAGACGGTTGGGTTGCCGTAGCGCGAGTACAGGAAGCGGTCGACCTCGCCGCCGAAGGCCGCCTCGGCCTCGCCGGCGCTCGGGTACGCGTAGCCCTGCGTGAGGAACAGCGCCTCGGACATCTCGCCGAACTCGCTGCGCACGAGGCCGCCGCGGACCGCGAGCGTGTCGGGGCGCAGGGACTCGCGGGGGGAGCGGCGGGCGTCCCAGTCGCCCGGGCCGGGCGTGCGACGCGCGCCACCTGCGCTCACGGCTGGGTCCAGGGCAGGCCAGCCGCGCGCCAGCCCTGGGCTCCGCGGTGGCCGTCGGGCCCGACGTTGCCCTCGAACCCCTCGAGCACGTTGTAGGCAGGGCCGTAGCCCGCGGCGGTCGCGGCCGTGGCCGCGGCGACCGAGCGCACGCCGGAGCGGCACAGGAAGACGACCGGCCGTCCATCACCGAGCGTGAGACCAGCGGTGGCGAGCGACGCCACGAAATCGGGGTCGGGCCGGCCGCTCGGGTAGGTCGACCACTCGATCAGCGCGGGGCGACGCCCGAGGGACGACGTGTCCGGGACACCCACGAAGCGCCACTCGGCGTCGGTGCGGACGTCGACGAGCACCGCGCGCTGGTCGGCCGCAAGGAGGTCCCAGGCCTGCTGGGGGGTCAGGTCGCCTGCGTAGTCGGCGCTCATATGAGCCTCGTCTCGGGGGTCGGGTTGGTGGGCAGGACGACGGCCTGCCCAGCGATCACGCGGTCGCCGTCGAACGTGAGCGTCGGGCCGCCGTGCAGCACGTAGCCGTCGTCGAGCGCGGCGCTCACGCGCTCGCAGAACGACCGGTCGTCGGGGCCCGTCAGCAGCCGGTAGCGCAGCCGCACCGGTGGCGCCGCCTGCGTGTCGTCATCACTCGTGAGGTCAGGTTTCGTGCTCATCACGCCTCCATCGGTCCCGGCGGTAGCACCCACGGCCGAGCACGGTGCGTGCTCGCGGGTTGCTGCGGCGTCGTCGAGCCGGATCTCTCAGCCGCTCTGGATGGTGAACGCGATCGTACGACCGTCCGGGGAAGCGGTCCATTCCTCGGACAGACTGTCCGCGATCCGAGACAACTCGGCTCTTCGTTGACACTGCCGTGCGGGAGCGGCGATCCTCGTCGAAGGTCACGAGTGCCAGCAGACAGCCCCGGCTTGCTGGCCGGCAACCCTCCTCCGCGGTGGGGTGCCCCGGGTGACGACCTGGCCGTCCGCCGTTCGGTGGACAGCAAGCGCGGGGTGCTCGCTCGTCGGCTCCCCACAGATCTGCCGAGGAGTGCCATGTCTGTCATCGTCGAGCGCGCCGTCTGCGCGACCCCGTCCATGCAGCGCCCGCTGCTCCCCGTCGTCGGTTCCGGCACGCAGGTGCCGCTCGTCGACGGCACGTCTCGGACCTACGCGAACCTCGACTACGCCGCGAGCGCACCCGCCCTCGAGGCGGTCGCGGCCCGGGTGACGGAGGTCCTGCCGCTCTACGCCTCGGTGCACCGGGGCGCCGGTTACCTGTCCCAGGTGTCGACCGCGCTGTACGAGGCGTCGCGCCAGACCATCGCGCGGTTCGTGGGCGCCCGGTCCGACGATGTCGCGATCATCACGCGCAACACGACCGACGCGCTCAACCTGCTCGCGCGGATCGTCCCTAGGGGACCGGACGGCTCACCGGGCCGCGTGCTCGTGCTCGACCTCGAGCACCACGCGAACCTGTTGCCCTGGGTGCAGGGCTCGGGCCACCGGACGACGATCCTGCCGATCGGGCCGACGGTCGCCGCGACCCTTCAGTCCCTCGCCGCCGAGCTCTCGGCCTGGCAGTACACGCTCGTTGCCATGACCGGCGCGTCGAACGTGACGGGTGAGGGGCTCCCGGTCGCGGATGTCGTGGCCCTCGCGCACACTGCAGGGGCGCGCGTCGTGGTCGACGGGGCGCAGCTCGTGCCGCACCGCGGCTTCTCGCTCGCGGCGACCGACGCGGACTACGTCGCGTTCTCCGGCCACAAGACGTACGCGCCGTTCGGTGCCGGCGCCCTCGTGGGTCGCCGTGACTGGCTGGACGACGGTGCGCCGTACCTCGCAGGGGGAGGTGCGGTGCGGGACGTGCGGACCGATCGGACCCTGTGGCAGCCGGCTCCGGCCCGCCACGAGGCCGGCTCCCCCAACGTCATCGGCGTGATCGCGCTCGCCGAGGCCTGCGAGGTGCTGGCCGCGCTGCCCGACGGCGCCCTCGTGGCGCACGAGCTCGCGCTCCGGACGCGGCTCGTGGCCGGCCTCGACGGGATCGCGGGGGTCGAGGTCCTGCGGATCTGGCCCGACTCGACCGAGCCCGTCGGTGTCGTGACGTTCACGGTCGAGGGTCACGACCCCGGCCTCGTGGCCGCGTACCTCGCCGCGGAGCACGGCATCGGCGTGCGCGACGGCCGGTTCTGCGCGCACCCCCTGCTCGTCCGGCTGGGCGCACCCGGCGGGGCGATCCGCGCGTCGGTCGGAGTCGGTACACCCGGCGAGGCCGTCGACCGGCTCCTGATCGCGCTCGCCGACTACCTCACGACCGGCCCACTCGCCCGGTACGTCGTCGAAGACGGCTGCTGGGTCGTCGCCGACGACACACGCCCGCTGATCCCGGTGCATGGCCTCGACGGGCTCGCGGCGACCGCGGCGGCATGCGGACCCACCGTCGAGGCGGCCTCGGGGAGCTGTCGCCCGCGCCGCACGGCGCACACCGCGGCGTAGCCGATGGCGGTCAGGCCCCGCCGCTGCTGACTGCGATCGCGACGGCGACTCCGGCGACACCCAGGGCCACGCCGGCGATCGCCCTGGCCCGTCCGACGGGTGCATACCCGTGCGAGGCGAGCGTCATCGCGCGCGGAGATGCGGCGCCCGAGCACACGACCGCGGCGAGCGACACCCACGGTCCCAGGACCAACGCCAGCGCGAGGCCGACGACGCCGATGGCCAGACCGATGGTAGCGACTGTGTTCTTGATGACGGGCGCGGTGGCCGACGTCACAGTCGCTGCCGTCCCGGCCGCCTGCCGGCCGTCCACCCACACCCGCCCGGTGCCCGACGGGTCGTCATACCACCCGGCCGTGCGCGTGCCTGGGTCATCGTCGTGCTCGGAGGTCGTCGACATGTGCCCCTCGTCTCGAGTTGACGGCCATTGTCACCGCACGTCGTCCACGCAGGGCCGGGTATCCCCCGGAGCGATGGGCTGCCAACCGGGCATCATTCGAGCGCATCGGCGAACACACCATCACAGCCGACCCCACCACCAGCCCCGACGCGCGCGCCGTCCTCGACCAGCTACCACCGCTCACTCCCGGGTACTAGGACCTGTTGCTAAACCGTGATTTGATCCAGATCAGGGCGGCGGCGAAGGTGACGCCGGCGAGGTAGCTGCGGGCGGTCTTGTCGCTGCGGGTCG
>JAYTSH010000154.1:0-4804 GCA_043745755.1 Cellulomonas sp.
AGCGGCGTGCGCAGCTCGTGGCTGACGACCGACCTGAACTCCTCCTTCATGCGCTCGACCTCGCGTCGGCGCGACGCGTCGTCGAACACGACGACAGCCCCGACGACCTCGGTGCCCTCGAGCACCGCGCCGACCGACCAGTCCGCGGGCAGCGGCTGGCCGTCCTGACGCCAGAATGTGCCCGACAGGTCGCGTCGGGACCCACCGGCACGCAGAACGTCGGTCACGGGGCACTCGTCGACCGGGTACGGCGAGCCGTCGGCATGCATCGCATGTGCCGCCGCATGGAAGTTGACGCCTGCCGTGGGCAGGTCGGCCCAGTGCAGCATCGCGCGACCGGCAGGGTTGATGAACGCGACCGTCCCGTCGTGGTTGATGCCGACGACTCCCTCTGCGACGCCCGCGAGCACCATCTCGGTCCTGCGCTGGAGCGCGGCGAACTCGCGGATGAGCTGGTGCTCGTGGTCTGACCGGAGCTCGGCCTCGGCCCAGTGCGCAAGGTCGGTCAGCACGGCGCGTTCGCTGTCGGTGAAATGCCGGGGGTGGTCGTCGATCACGCAGAGCGTGCCCACGCCGCGCCCCTCGACGCGCAGCACCTGACCGGCGTACGACCGCATGTGAGGGTCGCCGCAGACGGTCGGCAGGTCGGCGAAGCGTTCATCAGCGGTGGCGTCCTCGACGACGAGGAGGCCCCGATGGTCGGTGCCGATGGCGTAGCCGCACACGGACTCGTCCCGCGGCACCTCGGTGAGCTGTGTGCCGACCTTGGACTTGAACCACTGCCGCTCGATGTCGACGAACGAGATGAGTGCGATCGGGACGGACATCACCGTGCTGGCGAGTCGGGTGATCCGGTCGAAGCGCTCGTCGCGGGGTGTGTCAAGGACCTCAAGGCTTCGCAGGGTCGCGAGTCGTTCGCTCTCGTCTGCGAGCCGCGGCCACCGCGGTGTCATGCGCCAGGCTCCTCGGTCGGTGCCGTGGCGCGCGGCGTGACCTTCCACTGCCGGTCCCCCGTGAGCTCCTTGATCTGGGCGACGCGCGCGAGGATGTTCTTCCACTCCGTGTAGAACAGCGACGACATCAGCAGGTAGCGCCAGAACCAGCCGCCATGCCGCGTGACCTCGGGTGCCCCGACGCGATAGGCGAAGAGCGTCTGACCGGGGCCGACGGACAACGTGAAGAGGGTCGTCAGCACGAACACCCAGATCAGCCAGTCGAGGCGCGTGATCCCGCCGACGCGCCAGGCCGTGAACACGATCACGGGCACCATCTGGATCGAGATCCACGGGTAGACCTCGCGCCAGCCGAGCAGGAACGTCAGGCCGAGCTTCTGGCGCAGCGTGAGGTTCCGCGATGCCCAGCCCCGGCCCAGGTGCTTGCGAGAGACCTGGAACCAGCCCTGAGCCCAGCGCATGCGCTGGTTCCACAGCTGCCCGATCGTGGTGGGTGCGAGCTCGCGTGAGAGCAGCGCCGGGTCGTTGGCGATCCGTCGACCCTCTTCGATGACGCGCAGGCTCGAGTCGATGTCCTCGGTCAGCATGAACCCGTGCATGCGCGTGGTCCGCAGGACCGACGTGAGCCAGTAGCCGTTGGAGCCTCCGAACATCCCGAAGCCGTGCAACCGGGCGCGACCGGGGTGGCTCACGGCGTAGATCGCCTCGAACTCGACCGCGACGGTGCGCGAGACCCACGTGGCGTTGCCGTTGCGCACGAGGCAGTGGCCTTGCACGACGTCATAGCCGTGCGAGAGCCACTGCCAGGCGCGGTCGAACGCGTTCGCGGCGGGATGGTGGTCGGCGTCGAACACCCCCACGAACTCACCGGTCACGCGCGCGAGGGCCGCGTTGACGTTCTGCGCCTTGGAGGTGCTGCCCACGACGTCGAACACGACGAACCGGGGGTCGCGCGCCGCGATGTCCTGCAGCACCCGCTCCACGGGGAGTCGCCGCGGCGTGTTGTAGGCGAGGATCACCTGAAGGTCGGGGTAGCCGGTCCGGAGGAACACCTCGATCGTCTCGACGATCGTGGCCGCCTCGTTCGGCAGATAGGCGGCGATGATCGCGGACGCCGGGGGCATCGGCACGGCGGGCCCGTCTGGTGGCCGGTCGGGGTCCAGTGCGAGCGCTCCCTCGGCCCAGATGTTCCCGGCCGTGATGACGAGCGAGGCGACGATCACCAGGTACATCACGATCGAAATATCCATGCCGTGCTGGTAGAGCACGACGTAGAGCGCGAGGGGCAGGACGATGCCGATGACGAAGGTCGACGCGATCTGCAGCGGTGTCTGCATACGCGAGACGAGCGCGCGTCGCTGAGCGGCGTGGTGGCCCCGCTCATGCTGGGTCTCGAGCTCGCGGGACCACGCGACGGGCCGTAGGTCGAGGTGGTCGCGGGCAACGTCGCACGCGAGTCGGGCCCGGCGGACGAGCTCGAGGGCCGGGACGGCCGCATCGTCGTTCCCGAACGCCACCGAACCCATCACGGGAGTGACGCTGACGCGCTCGCCCGTCACCACGAAGTGCTCGGCGGCGATACGCGCACCGAGCGCCACGAGCCGGGCGTCGACGAGCGCAGGCGGCGTCTCGGGCATGAGGAGCAGGAACCGGCCGGCTTCATCCCGCCCGACCAGGTCGAGCGTGCCGTGCGCGGTCGCCGCACGTGCCGTCCCGGACTCGCCGCCGAGCAGGGCGACCATGCGCGACGCGAGCTCGTCGTCGGCTCGAGCGCCGAAGCGATCGCGGATCGTGAGGCGCTCGTCGAGATCGACGACTGCGACGGCGCCGGGACGCGCCGCACGCTGGGCCCGTCCCACCTCGCGTTCGAGCTCCTCGAGGAACCGGTCGCCACGGAGCACTCCCGTGTGGGGGTCACGAATGAGCTGGTCGATCGGGACGGGCGGTCTCGTGAGCTTGGCTGCGACGCGTGCGACGACCTCGTCGAGGTGGAACGGCTTGCGGAGGTAGTCGTCCGCGCCGAGCCGCAGGCCCGTGATAGCGTCGGCGGAGTCGGTCCGCGACGTGAGAAAGATCAGGGGCAACGACCGGGTCCGAGGATCTGACCTGAGCTTGCTGATGAGCGTGAAGCCGTCCATCTCGGGCATGTTCACGTCGCTGATCACGAGGTCAGGTGTCGTGACCTCGAGCAGTGCCAGCGCCTCGATGCCGGATCCGACGGTGGTCACACGCAGTCCGTGCCTCGTCAGACCTGCCCGGATCAGCTCGCGCACCATCTCGTCGTCGTCGACCACGAGCACGGTGCCTCGGTGAGGCATCGGGTCCGGGGTCATGATCGGCATCGTACCGTGCGCGCGTGCCGCTCGGTCACGATGTGGGCGAGCCTGACGATGCCCCCCAACCCTCAGCTGCGACGGATGCTCACCGTCGGCTCAGCGTGCGTCCGAGAGCCCTGCGGCCGCCTCCGGTGGCACGGGTCGAAGCAGGTCGTCGCGCCCACGTGCCCGAGGTCCGGTGCGCGGGCGCGGCTCAGACACGCGCGACGAGGTCGGCTATCGAGTCCACGACGTGGCTCGGGCGGAACGGGTACTTCACGAGGTCCTCGGGCCTGGTCGAGCCCGTGAGCACGAGGAACGTCTCGAGCCCGGCCTCGATGCCCGCGACGACGTCGGTGTCCATGCGATCGCCGATCATCGCGGTCGTCTCGGAGTGCGCGTCGATCCGGTTGAGGGCCGAGCGGAACATCATGGGGTTCGGCTTGCCGACGAAGTAGGGCTTGCGACCCGTCGCGGCGGTGATCATCGCGGCGACCGCGCCCGTCGCGGGGAGGTCGCCGTCTGCGCTCGGACCGGTCACGTCGGGGTTCGTCGCGATGAAGCGCGCACCACCCTTGATGAGCCGGATCGCCTTCGTGATGGCCTCGAACGAGTAGGTGCGGGTCTCGCCGAGCACCACGTAGTCCGGGTCCGTGTCGGTGAGCGTGTACCCGACCTCCCACAGCGCCGTCGTCAGGCCGGCCTCGCCGATCGTGTAGGCGCTGCCGCCCGGGACCTGGTCGGCGAGGAACTGCGCGGTCGCGAGCGCCGAGGTCCAGATCGCGTCCTCGGGCACGTCGAGGCCCGACGACGCGAGGCGCGCGTGCAGGTCACGCGGCGTGAAGATCGAGTTGTTCGTCAGGACCAGGAACGGCCGACCGGCGTCGCGCAGCGCGCGCACGAAGTCGGCTGCGCCGGGCAGCGCCGTGCCCTCGTGGACCAGCACGCCGTCCATGTCCGTCAGCCAGCTGCGGATCTCCCGGGTCATCGTGTCCTCGCGTTCGGTGCAGATCGGTGCAGATCAGTGGGCCAGCGAGCCTCAGACGGCGTCGTCGGCCGTCTCGTCGGCGAGCACGACCGCGGGGGCTCGGCGGGCGGCGAGCCACGAGCGGGCGAGCCTGATCCCGATGGGGGCGACCGAGACCAGGACCACGGCGATGAGCAGGAACTCGATGTTCGCCTTGATGAACGGGACGTTGCCGAGCACGTAGCCGAGCAGCGTCACGCCGACTCCCCACAGCAGCGCGCCGACCAGGTCGAACGACACATAGTGCCGGTACGGCATGCGCCCGACGCCCGCGGCGACGGGCGCGTACGTCCGCACGAACGGGATGAACCTCGCGATGATGATCGTCCGGCCGCCGTACCGCTCGAAGTAGGCGTTCGTCTCGTCGATGTGGCTGCGCTTGAAGATCCGCGAGTCGGGCCGGTCGAACACCCGGGGGCCGAGCTTGCGGCCGATCCAGTACGCGCACTGGTCCCCGCCGAACGCCGCGAGGAACAGCAGCAGGCAGAGCAGCCACAGCGGGAAGTGCA
>JAYTSH010000155.1:0-9334 GCA_043745755.1 Cellulomonas sp.
GGCGCCGAGGGCCTGGACAAGGCCAAGGCCGACCTGGGTGTCGGTGAGGTCAAGGTCGAGTCCACCGCGAGCACTGACTTCACGCCGAACATCGACAACCTGGTCGCCCAGGACTGCAACCTCATCATCGGCGTCGGCTTCAACCTCGCCGGACCGATCCAGACCGCGGCCAATGCCAACCCGAAGATCAACTTCGCCCTGGTCGACAGCGCGTTCTCCGACGCGAATTTCAAGCCCGTCACGCTGACGAACGGCAAGCCCCTGCTCTTCAACACGCAGGAGGCTGCCTTCCTCGCGGGTTACGTCGCGGCGGGCACGACCAAGACCGGGAAGGTCGCGACGTTCGGCGGCATGCAGCTCCCGTCCGTGTCGATCTTCATGGACGGCTTCGCCGACGGCGTCGCGCAGTACAACAAGGACAGCAGCAAGTCCGTCCAGGTGCTCGGCTGGGACAAGGCCAAGCAGACCGGTTCCTTCACCGGTGACTTCGACAACCAGGCCAACGGACAGAACCAGGCGAAGGCTTTCATCGACCAGGGCGCGGACATCATCATGCCCGTCGCCGGCCCGGTCGGTCTCGGCGCTGCCGCTGCCGCCAAGGCAGCCGGCAACGTCATGATCATCGGTGTCGACGCCGACTGGTACAACACCGCGCCGGAGTACAAGTCGATCATCCTGACCTCGGTCATCAAGGACATCGGCCAGTCTGTGTACGACACGGTCAAGCAGGGCGTCGACGGCAGCTACAAGTCCGCGCCGTACGTTGGCACGCTCGCGAACAAGGGCATCGACATCGCGCCGTTCCACGACCTCGACTCGCAGGTCCCGGCCGCGGTCAAGGCCAAGGTGACCGAGCTCAAGGCCTCGATCATCAGCGGGAGCCTCAAGGTCACGTCGACGAGCTCGAACTGACGGCTTGACCCAGCTCTGAGAGCACGGCATGAACCGATGGCCCAGGCGGGTCGCCTGCCTGGGCCATCGGTTCGTGCCGTGCGTGCCATAGCGGTGTGCCAGGCGCCGCTAGTGTGCAGGCACCACCATGACGAAGGAGCCATGTCACGTGAAGCTGGAACTGCGGGGGATCACCAAGCGCTTCGGCAGCCTCGTGGCCAACGACCACATCGACCTCGTGGTCGAGCCCGGTGAGATCCACGCGCTCCTCGGCGAGAACGGGGCCGGCAAGAGCACCTTGATGAATGTGCTCTATGGCCTGTACGACCCCGACGACGGTCAGGTCCTGATCGACGACGTGCCCGTCAGGTTTACGGGCCCGGGCGATGCCATGGCCGCAGGCATCGGCATGGTGCACCAGCACTTCATGCTGATCCCGGTCTTCACGGTCGCTGAGAACGTGGTTCTCGGGCACGAGCCCGTGCGCGGGGCCGGTGGCGTCATCGACCTGGCCGGTGCGCGCAAGATCGTCAAGGGGATCTCGGACCGGTTCGGTTTCGACGTCGATCCCGACGCGCTCATCGAGAACCTCACCGTCGGTGCCCAGCAGCGCGTCGAGATCATCAAGGCGCTCTCCCGCAACGCCAACGTCCTCATTCTCGACGAACCCACCGCGGTGCTGACGCCGCAGGAGACCGACGAGCTCATCGCGATCATGCGGCAGCTCAAGGCAGCAGGGACGTCGATCGTCTTCATCACCCACAAGCTGCGCGAGGTGCGCGCCGTCGCCGACGTGATCACCGTCATCCGGCGCGGCAAGGTCGTCGGGAGCGCACCGCCCACCGCACCCGAGACCGAGCTCGCGTCGCTCATGGTCGGCCGGTCGGTCGACCTCGGAGTCACCAAGAAGCCGGCCGAGCCGGGCGAGGTGGGGTTGCGGGTCACCGGGCTCTCGGTGATCGACCATGCGGGGGTGCTCCAGCTCGACAACGTCTCGTTCGAGGTCGCACGCGGCGAGATCTTGGCGGTCGCGGGTGTCCAGGGCAACGGCCAGACCGAGCTTGCCGAGGCGATCCTCGGGCTGCAGAAGCCCGTGGCAGGGTCGATCCTGCTGGACGGGCTCGAGCTGGTCGGAGCGGGCGTCCGGGACACGCTGCATGCCGGCGTCGGCTACGTCCCCGAGGACCGGTCGTCCGACGGCATCATCGAGTCGTTCTCCGTCGCGGAGAACCTCATCCTCGACCTGCACGACCAGCCGCCGTTCGCGCACGGGATCTCGCTCGACCCCGCGACAGTCGCAGCCAACGCCTCCCAGCGCGTCGAGGAGTTCGACGTGCGGCTGACCTCGGTCCAGGACCCGGTCAAGACCCTGTCGGGCGGCAACCAGCAGAAGGTCGTGCTCGCTCGGGAGATGTCGCGCCCGCTTCGGCTGCTCATCGCGTCCCAGCCGACGCGCGGTCTCGACGTCGGCTCGATCGAGTTCGTCCACAAGCGGCTCATCGCCGAGCGCGACAACGGGACGCCGGTGCTCATCATCTCCACCGAGCTCGACGAGGTCGTCGCCGTCGGTGACCGGATCCTGGTCCTGTACCGCGGCCGCATCGTCGGCATCGTGCCGCCGGGAACCCGTCGCGACGTGCTCGGGCTCATGCTGGCGGGCGTGCCGCTCGACGAGGCCGAGGCCCACGCAGCCGAGCACCACACGGTCCTCGGGGAAGCCGACCTCCGTGCCGCCAAGGAGGAGAACTCGTGAGCCACTCCGCGCCCGCGCCCACACCCGCGCCGGCTCCAGCCCCCGAGGTGGAGAGCGCGGAGCCGTCGCGCACCGAGACGCTCCTGCGGGAGATGCTCGAGAGCAGCTGGCTCGTCACGCTGCTCGCGATCGTCCTCGCCCTGGTGATCTCCGGCGTGCTCATCGCCGCGGCCGACGAGACGGTGCAGAAGAGCGCCACCTACCTGTTCGCGCGGCCGGGCGACTTCCTCTCCGCAGCGTGGCACTCCGTGGCGAACGCGTACGTCGCCCTGTTCCAGGGGTCCGTCTTCGACAGCGGGGCCCCGACGTTCGTGCGGGCGATCAAGCCGATCACCGAGACGATGACCGTGTCCGTCCCGCTGATCCTCGCTGGCCTCGGCCTGGGCATCGGCTTCCGTGCCGGCATGTTCAACATCGGCGCGCAGGGCCAGATCGTCCTCGGCGGGGTGGTGGGCGCGTACGTGGGGTTCACCTTCCACCTTCCCGTCGGACTGCATCTGCTGCTCGCTGCGCTCGGTGCGGCGGTCGGCGGCGGGCTCTGGGCCGGCATCGCGGGTCTCCTCAAGGCCCGGACGGGCGCGAACGAGGTGATCGTCACGATCATGCTCAACAACATCGCGATCTACCTCGTCGGATATCTGCTCACCACCGAGGCGTTCCAGCGGCCCGGGAGCAACAACCCGATCTCGCCGCCCGTCAGGGCCAGCGCGCTGTACCCGCTTCTCCTGGGCGGGCAGTTCCGGCTGCACGCGGGGTTCCTGGTGGCGATCGCAGCCTCGGTGGGCGTGTGGTGGCTCATGGACCGCTCGACGATCGGGTTCCGGTTCCGTGCCGTCGGCGCGAACTCGAAGGCCGCTCGCACCGCAGGCATCTCTGTCGACTTGAACTACGTCTGGGTCATGGTCGTCGCAGGAGCCCTCGCAGGCCTCGCCGGCTCGGCACAGGTGCTCGGCACCGAGAAGGTCCTCGACGCCGGCGTCGCCGCGAGCTTCGGGTTCGACGCCATCACCGTCGCGCTGCTCGGTCGGTCGAAACCGCTCGGGACGTTCCTCGCCGGGCTGCTGTTCGGTGCGCTGCGTGCAGGCGGCTTCACGATGCAGGCCCGCACCGGCACGCCGATCGACATCGTGCTCGTCGTGCAGTCCCTCATCGTGCTGTTCATCGCGGCGCCGCCGCTCGTCAGAGCCGTGTTCCGACTCTCGTCACCCGGGTTGTCCAGACGGGCCCGCCGCACCGTCGAGGAGGTCGCCGCGTGAGCACCGTGACCGCACCACCGCGGAGCACCGCTGCCGCACCTGGACCATCTCCCCGCACCAAGCCGCTCCAGCCGATCACGTGGCGCACACCCCTGGTGTACGGACTGATCGCCGTCGCGTCCTTGGTGCTGTTCGGCCTGCTGCCGGCCAGCGGGAAGGCGACCACCTTCACGTTCTCCACCGGCACCGACTTCTTCGCGATCGACCCGGTGGCGGTGCACTCGAAGACCACGGCGATCGCCCTGACGCTCGTCGCGCTCGCGTGTGCGATCGTGTCCTTCCTCGCGACACGGAGCCGTCGCCACGTCGGTCCGTGGCTGCCGGTCGTCTTCGGCCTTGCCGAGGTCTTCGCGTTCCTGACCTGGGCGGTGGCGGACAAGGCCCACCCGCTGCCGGTGACCGGACTGCTCGCCGGTTCGCTGTTCCTGGCGACGCCGCTGGTGTTCGGATCGCTCTCGGGGCTCCTGTGCGAGCACTCCGGCATCATCAACATCGCGATCGAGGGCCAGCTGCTCGCCGGGGCATTCATGGCTGCCGTCGCCGCGACCCTCACGCAGAACGCGTACCTCGGTCTCGTGGCGGCTCCGATCGCGGGCATCCTCGTCGGGCTCCTGCTCGTGCTGTTCTCGATCACGTACCGGGTCGACCAGATCATCGTCGGCGTCGTGCTCAACGTGCTCGTCGTCGGTGTCACGAGCTACCTGTTCTCGACCGTGCTCAAGGTGAACGCCGCGACGTGGAACTCCCCGCCGCGGCTGCCCGTGCTCTCGGTCCCGGTGCTCTCGAAGATCCCGATCATCGGCCCGGTGCTCTTCCAGCAGACGGCCCTCGTGTACGTCATGTACGTCGTGGTCGCGGTGCTCCAGTTCATGCTCTTCCGCAGCCGGTGGGGTCTGCGCATGCGGTCGGTGGGCGAGCACCCGATGGCGGCGGACACCGTCGGGATCAAGGTCAACCGCACCCGGGTGCGCAACACGCTGCTCGGTGGGGCCGTCGCCGGTCTAGGCGGGGCCTTCTTCACGGTCGCTGCGGGGCTCGCCTTCGGCAAGGAGATGACGGGTGGCAAGGGATTCATCGCCCTCGCCGCCATGATCCTGGGCCGTTGGAGCCCCAAGGGTGCCCTTGCGGCCGCCCTGCTGTTCGGGTTCTCCGACAACCTGCAGGTCGTGCTCGGGGTCATCGGCACGCCGATCCCCAGCCAGATCATGCTGATGACGCCGTACGCCGTGACGATCTTCGCTGTCGCGGGCCTGGTCGGACGCGTCCGCGCGCCGGCCGCCGAGGGCATTGCCTACGTGAAGTGAGGCCGGCATCATGACCGTCGAGATCGACTGGGACGCCCTGCGGGCCGCCGCGCGAGACGTCATGTCGCGTGCCTATGCCCCGTACTCGCGCTTCCCGGTGGGTGCCGCGGCGCTCGTGGACGACGGGCGGATCGTCGTCGGCTGCAACGTCGAGAACGCGTCGTACGGCCTGACCCTCTGCGCCGAGTGCGCGGTCGTGTCGGCGCTGCACGTCAGCGGCGGCGGTCGGCTCCTCGCGTTCGCGTGCGTTGACGCGCACGGCAACGCGCTCATGCCCTGCGGGCGCTGCCGGCAGCTCCTGTGGGAGCACGGCGGCCCCGGCCTGCTCGTCGAGACGGTGAGCGGGATCAAGCCGATGACCGAGGTGCTGCCCGACGCGTTCGGGCCGGACGACCTGGTGGAACGAGGGAACTCATGAGCGAGAGCTTCGACGCGGTCGACGTGATTCGCACCAAGCGCGACGGCGGTCGCCTCTCGGACGGTCAGATCGACTGGGTCCTCGACGCGTACACGCGCGGCGTGGTCGCCGAGGAGCAGATGTCCGCGCTCGCCATGGCCATCCTGCTCAATGGGATGGACCGGGCCGAGATCGCGCGATGGACCGCAGCGATGATCGCGAGCGGGGAGCGTCTGGACTTCTCCGGGCTGTCGCGCCCGACTGCCGACAAGCACTCGACGGGCGGTGTCGGCGACAAGATCACGCTGCCGCTCGCCCCCCTCGTCGCCGTCTTCGGCGTCGCCGTGCCGCAGCTGTCGGGACGCGGCCTCGGCCACACCGGCGGGACGCTCGACAAGCTCGAGTCCATCCCCGGCTGGCGGGCGGCACTGACGAACGACGAGATGATGACGCAGCTCGAGGACGTCGGCGCCGTCATCTGCCAGGCGGGGTCGGGGCTCGCACCCGCCGACCGCAAGCTGTACGCGCTGCGCGACGTGACGGGCACCGTCGAGGCGATCCCACTCATCGCGAGCTCCATCATGAGCAAGAAGATCGCGGAGGGCACGGGCTCGCTCGTGCTCGACGTCAAGGTCGGCTCGGGCGCGTTCATGAAGGACGCGACGCGAGCCCGCGAGCTCGCGCGCACGATGGTCGAGCTCGGGACCGACGCAGGCGTCCTGACGGTCGCACTGCTCACCGACATGTCGACACCGCTCGGGCTCACGGCCGGCAACGCGCTCGAGGTGCGGGAGTCGGTCGAGGTGCTCGCCGGCGGCGGGCCGGCCGATGTCGTCGAGCTGACCCTGGCGCTGGCGCGCGAGATGCTCGCAGCGGCGGGGCGTCCGGACGTCGACCCGGCGGCGGCGCTGGCCGACGGCCGCGCGATGGACGTCTGGCGTCGGATGATCGCGGCACAGGGCGGGGACCCCGACGCGACCCTCCCGGTCGCGCGCGAGAGCGAGCAGGTGCTCGCCGCGGCCGACGGCGTGCTCGACTCGCTCGACGCGTTGGCGGTCGGGGTCGCCGCGTGGCGGCTCGGTGCGGGGCGGGCGCGCAAGGAGGACCCGGTCCAGGCCGGCGCGGGCGTCGAGCTCCACGCCAAGCCGGGCGACCTGGTGCGCGCAGGGCAGCCCGTGCTCACGTTGCACACCGACACCCCGGAACGGTTCGCGCGCGCCCGGGAGGCGCTCGAGGGCGCGATCGGGATCAGCCCTGCAGGGTCGGTGCCAGCGTCATCTCAGCGTGCACTCGTGCTGGACCGCATCGCGGCGTCGTAGCGCGCACGCCAGCCCGCCGCACGGGAGCGGTGCGGCAGACTGGCCCGATGCCCCCTTTCGGACACCTCCAGCTGACGTCGGTGCTCAGGAGGGTGCTCGGTCCGACGCTGCCTGCCGAGTCGGTCGGTCTGCTCGGGACCGGCGGCCCTGCGGGCGCAGTGGACCGTGGCGCAGCCGATCTGCGCGCGCGGGCGCTCGCCGCCGGCGCGCCGGCCGACGTAGCGGCTGCGCTGATCGACGCGGTCGGCGAGCTCGACGCGCGTGAGCGTGACCAGGTCACGGACCCGCTCCGCCCGGCGTCGGGCGCCGACGTGCTGCGCCTCGGGACGGCCGCCGCACGGCAGACCGACGGCACGACGTGCGGCTCGTCCGTGCTCGCGATGCTCGCGGCGGCAGGCGACCCGACGCTCGCGTACTGGCTCGTGACCGGACGCACCCTGGCAGGGCACCGGCCCGCTGAGCTCGACGGCGTCGGCGACGCCGCGGGACCGGCCGTGCGGTTCGGCGACCTCCAGGAGGCGCTCAAGGCTCGGAGCAGCTCACGCGCCGTGCTCGGCCTGCTCCGGTGGCCCCAGGCGCTCGGTACGCCGCCATGGGGGGCTGCTCGGGTCGCGCGCTTCCCGGACGTCACCTACCGGTCGGTCCTCGTCGACGACACCCGGTCCGACGAGGTCACGGTCGTCCTCGCGCGGGCCGCGCGAGCACTCGATCGAGGGGTTCCGGTGCCGCTGTACGCGGGCGGCGACCTGGCCATGGGGCTCGCCACCGCGATCCCGCGGCACGTGGTGCTCCTCACGGCCCGCACGGCCGACGGCTTCACTGTGTACGAGCCGTCGACCGGCAGGCTCCTGACGCTGACGACCGAGGAGGTGACGAACCCGGGGGGACCGGTCCCGGCGCTCGGCGGCTGGTCGCACGTGTGCTGGGCGCTCCTGCCGGTCCGCCCGGCGCCGGTGGGGGTGGCGGTCCGCTAGCAGCCGGGCCACGATGGATGGATGCGGTGCCGGGTGCTCGAACGACACGGGAGGACTCATGACCACTGTTCCCCAGGACCCCGACGAGCTCGACCTGCCAGACGTGCCGGACGAGCCGGAGGAGTACGAGCCCTCGGACGTCACACCTGACGGGCGTGACGACGCCAACGAGGCGGACGTCGTCGAGCAAGCCCTCGGCCTCCCGGACGACGAAGCGGACGACTACCGCTGACCGTGCCCGCTACGGTTGGCCCATGATGTCTGCACCAGGGCAGTTCGCCGGCTTTCCCAAGGTGCTGCTGCACGACCACCTCGACGGCGGGCTCCGACCCGCCACGATCCTCGAGCTCGCCGCTGAGATCGGCCACGAGCTCCCCGCGAGCGACCCGACTACTCTCGGCGACTGGTTCGTCACGGCCGCGAGCGCCGGCTCGCTCGAGAGGTACCTGGACACGTTCTCCCACACCGTCGCCGTCATGCAGACGGTCGGGAACCTGCACCGGATCGCGCGCGAGGCGGTGATCGACCTCGCGGCGGACGGGGTCGTGTACGCCGAGCAGCGGTACGCGCCCGAGCAGCACCAGCAGCGCGGGCTGTCCCTGCAGCAGGTCGTCGACGCCGTCCAGGAGGGATTCGAGGAGGGTGTCGCTGACGCCGCGCTGCACGGGCGCACGATCCGCATCGGCACGATCGTCACGGCGATGCGGCACGCGGAGCGCGGCGACGAGGTTGCGGCACTTGCCATCGCCAACCGGCACAACGGCGTCGTCGGGTTCGACATCGCCGGAGCCGAGTCGGGGTTCCTGCCGTCCCGGCACGCCTCGGCCTTCCGGACGCTGCGCGACGCGAGCTTCCCGACGACGGTCCACGCCGGCGAGGCCGGGGGCCTCGAGTCGATCGCGGAAGCGGTGCACCTCGCCGGGGCCCAGCGGCTCGGGCACGGTGTGCGGATCATGGACGACGTCCAGCTGGTCGACGCGGGCACGCCGGGCGTGCAGGCCGGCGGCAGGTTCGGGCTGCTCGCCCACTGGGTGCGCGATCGGCGGATCCCGCTCGAGCTCTGCCCGTCGTCGAACGTCCAGACCGGGGCGGCCGCGTCGATCGCCCGGCACCCCGCGACTCTCCTCAAGCGGCTCGGCTTCGCCGTGACGATCAACACAGACAACCGGCTTCAGTCGGGGACGTCGCTCACGCGCGAGCTGACGCTCCTCGTCGAGCAGGCCGACTGGACGCTCGCCGACCTGTGCGACGTCACGGTGACTGCCGCGCAGCACGCATTCCTCCACCATGACGAGCGCGAGGATCTCATCGACCGGGTCATCCTCCCGGCATTCGCGCCAGACACCACCGGAAGGCACCGCGCATGAGCAGCCCGCTCGACTCGCCCGCACTCGCCCAGTTCGTCGACCACACCCTCCTCAAGCCCGAGGCCACCGAGGC
>JAYTSH010000156.1:0-3071 GCA_043745755.1 Cellulomonas sp.
CCTTGCGAAGCTCCAGGAACGCCTGCGCCGGTCCCGCGACCGTCGCAAGGACCACCACGGCAACGCGACGGTCCCGCCGGTCGACGTCCGCCCGGCGCCGCCTGAGGAAGAAGTGGTCGGCGTTCCGGTCCCGCACGTGCCGGGGGACGTCACGGAGACGATGCTCGGCGACTCTCCCGTCGTCATCCGCGAGAAGGTCCACGCCGCCAGGCCGATGACGGTCGACGACGCGCTCTACGAGATGGAGCTCGTGGGCCACGACTTCTACCTGTTCATCGACATCGAGACAGCACAGCCGTCCGTCGCCTACCGGCGTCGCGGCTGGAGCTACGGAGTGATCAAGCTCGACACCCCGGTCGCTCTGCCAGGGGGCCAGGACAGGTCGGTCGCCGCCCGCTGAACCGGCACGGATCGCCCCGCGCCGCCCGTCGACCGACCGGTCGACGGGCGGTGCTGCGTTGTCGCCGGAGCACCCGCGCACGGGGCGGTCGTGGTCCGGGGTGTCGGCGGTGCCGGGCAGGATGAGGCTGTGCCGCTCACGTCGTCGTCCCTCTCGCTCGCCCAGGCCCGCCGGATCGCCCTGCGTGCGCAAGGCCTCGACCGTCCGCGCGCCGCCAGGACGGCGCCGGCCACGATGCGCCACTTCCAGCAGGTCGTCGACCGGGTCGGCCTGCTGCAGATCGACTCGGTCAACGTGCTGGCGCGCGCGCATCTCATGCCGGTCTTCTCCCGGATCGGCCCGTACGACACCGCCCTGCTCGATCGTGCCGCCGGGCAGGCACCGCGCCGGCTCGTCGAGACCTGGGCCCACGAGGCGTCCTACGTCCCGCCCTCGACGTACCCGCTGCTCGGCTGGCGGCGGCGCGACTACCTCTCCACGGCGTGGGGCATCATCCGTGACGTCCCGCTGCAGCACTCGGAGCTCGTCACCGAGATCCGCACGCTCGTGGCGGCCCACGGCCCCATGACCGCGAGCCAGGTGCAGGTGTTCTACGCGGCGGAGCATCCGCGCAGCCGCACCGGATGGGGCTGGAACTGGACGGCCGCCAAACGTGTTCTGGAGTTCCTGTTCTTCACCGGGGAGGTCACCCCGGCACGGCGCAACGCCTCCTTCGAGCGCTGCTACGACCTCACCGAGCGGGTCCTCCCCGCCGAGGCGCTCGAACGGCCGGTGCCCAGCGACGCGGATGCCGTGCGCGCGCTCGTCGAGATCTCCGCGCGAGCGCACGGCATCGGCTCCCTGCGCTGCCTCGCCGACTACTTCCGGATCTCGTCGGCCCGCGCGACGCCCGCCGTCGCGGACCTCGTCGAGGCGGGCACCCTCGTCCCGGTCGTGGTCGAGGGCTGGAACCGCACGGCCTACCTGCACCGGGACGCAGCGCTGCCCCGCCGCGCGCACGGCCGGGCGCTGCTGAGCCCCTTCGATCCGCTCGTGTTCGAGCGGCGGCGGGTCGAGGAGCTGTTCGGGCTGCGCTACCGCATCGAGATCTACGTCCCCGCCGACAAGCGGGTGCAGGGCTACTACGTCCTGCCCTTCCTCCTCGGCGATCGTCTGGCGGCGCTCGTCGACCTCAAGGCCGACCGGCGGGCCGGCGTGCTGCGCGTGCATGCGGCCCACGGCGTCCCGTCGGGCTCCGGCTCCACGGACCCTGACGTCCCGGCGGCGCTCGCAGCCGAGCTGCGGCTGCTCGCGGACTGGCTCGGGCTCGGCGAGGTGGCGATCGGGACGCTGGACACCGGCCTGCTCGGGGACCTCGCTCCCGCGCTGGTCGCGGCGCTCGCGACCGTTGACGAGGTCGCGCGCTGACGGTCGCGGGCCCGGCGCGGTCCGCGTACCTCGCCCGGGGCGTGCAGGCTCGCCTACGATGGTCAGGCCCGGCCGAGCGGTCGGGTCAGCTCAGCTCGCTCCGACGCCGCGCGCGCGGAGCGCGAACACGTCGGGAGTCACGCGTGCCTGCGATCCTCGAGAAGGTCCTGCGCCTCGGCGAGGGCCGGATCGTCAAGAAGCTGTCCGGCATGGCCAACCAGGTCGATGCGCTCGAGGACAGCTTCCACAGCCTGTCCGACGCGGAGCTCCGCGAGGAGACCGACCGCTTCAAGGCGCGGCTCGCCGACGGTGAGAACCTCGACGACCTTCTGCCCGAGGCGTTCGCGGCGGTCCGCGAGGCGTCGCGCCGGACGCTCGGCCAGCGCCACTTCAACGTGCAGGTCATGGGCGGCGCGGCCCTGCACCTCGGGAACATCGCGGAGATGAAGACCGGTGAGGGCAAGACGCTCGTCGCGACCCTGCCGGCCTACCTCAACGCGCTTTCGGGCAAGGGCGTGCACGTCGTCACGGTCAACGACTACCTGGCGAGCTACCAGTCGGACCTCATGGGTCGCGTCTTCCGGTTCCTCGGCATGTCGACCGGCGTGATCCTGTCGGACCAGACACCTGCCGAGCGGCGCGAGCAGTACGCGGCCGACATCACGTACGGCACCAACAACGAGTTCGGCTTCGACTACCTGCGCGACAACATGGCGTGGACCACCGACGAGCTCGTCCAGCGCGGTCACAACTTCGCGATCGTCGACGAGGTCGACTCGATCCTCATCGACGAGGCGCGCACCCCGCTGATCATCTCGGGCCCGTCGTCGGGCGACGCGAACCGTTGGTACGGCGAGTTCGCGAAGGTCGCGCGGCGGCTGACCGCCGAGCAGGACTACGAGGTCGACGAGAAGAAGCGGACCGTCGGTGTCCTCGAGCCCGGGATCGCCCGGGTCGAGGACTACCTCGGGATCGACAACCTCTACGAGTCGCTCAACACGCCGCTCATCGGCTTCCTCAACAACGCGATCAAGGCCAAGGAGCTGTTCAAGCGCGACAAGGACTACGTCGTGATGAACGGCGAGGTCCTCATCGTCGACGAGCACACCGGGCGCATCCTGGCCGGGCGCCGCTACAACGAGGGCATGCACCAGGCCATCGAGGCGAAGGAGGGCGTGGCGATCAAGGCCGAGAACCAGACGCTCGCCACGATCACGCTCCAGAACTACTTCCGCCTGTACGGCAAGCTCGCCGGGATGACCGG
>JAYTSH010000157.1:0-15163 GCA_043745755.1 Cellulomonas sp.
AGGACTGGCCACCCGCTACGACAAACTCGCCATCACCTACCGCGCCGCCGTCATCCTCGCCGCCTGCCTCACCTGGACACGCATATGGGAGACATGACCATGACGCAGGTCAGGAGACCGTGATCTCCGCGTACATGCCAGCGGCATAGTGGCCAGGCAGGTTGCAGACGAGCTCGTAGCTTCCGGCTGGCAGGTCCAGCGTCATCCAGCCTGTGGCCCCGGGCGCTATGCCCTTGTCGCCGCTCCCGCCTGCCGAGTCGGCCACCTCCCCGAGGCTGCCCGACTCGTCGACCCGGCGGTCCGAGCCGACAACCCGCGAGCCAGCACGCTGCTGGCCGTCGAGCGGCAGGACGACGAGCTCGTGGTACTTGCTCCCCAGGTTGGTCACGACGAACGAGACCGTGCCGCGCGGAACCGTCGTCTGATCGAGGTGCACGACCATGCTGTTCGCCGACCTGGCGCCGTTCCCGCGCATCATCGGCCCGCCCATGTCCCCCACCACGGCATGGACGACAGTGCCCGGGAGCTGCGGCACCGAGGCGTCCGCGCGCGCCATCGGACCGAGCATCCCTGCCCGACCAGCGGCACCGCGCGATGCCGCGGCGCGCGAGCCGTCGTGGTTCGCGCTGTTCCACGCTGCGACCGCGCCGACAGAACCGAGCAGCAGTGCGATCGCGGCCACGAGTCCGGCGATCAGCCGGCCCCGGTGCGCCGCAGCAGCCATCATCGGCCTCCTCGGGCCGCGATCAGCGCCGCGCGATGGCTCTGATAGGTCTCCAGGTCGATCTCACCCGCGGCGAACCGCCGGTCGAGGATGTCGACGGCCGAATCGTGTCCCGGGAGCTGCGGCGGAGCAGTCGACGGCGGACCCGCGTGACCGCTCGACGGGAGCAGGCGCAGGACAAGCCAGACGATCAGCGCGACCAAGGCGATCCAGAACAACCCCATGAAGATCCAACCGACCCCACTCATGCCGCCGCCATACCAACGCATCATCATCGTCTCCCACGCTCGACGTGTGCGGCGCCGCATCCGGGCGCCTTCGAGCAGCCTCTCGCGACATCCCGCGGTTCTCACCGAGATGATGTAGAGATCTGATGAACTTCGCGCCGGGACGCGGTCAGCCGGTCCGGGAGCCCCACCTGCGCGTTCGTCGCGCGATCTTCACGATGATCGCGATCGGGGTGCGGGCTTCCGTTTCGAGCGGTAGGCACATCACATTGACGAGCGTCGATCCGCACGAGACTCGTGTCATCGATGCATACCAATGAGTTCAGACTGAACCGTTCGCTCCGCCCGGCTGCCCGGAGGTCCGCATGGCCACGATCGAAGTCTTCGAGCCCGCGTTGTGCTGCGCCACGGGCGTGTGCGGACCGGACGTCGACCAGCAGCTCGTGACCTTCGCCGCGGACACGGACTGGTTCCGCAGCCGCGGCGGCGACGTCCGCCGGGTCGAGCTGGCCTCCGAGCCCGCTGCCTTCGCCGCGAGCGAGCCTGCCCGGCAGCTCCTGCAGCTCACTGGGTCGGGCGGGCTCCATCTGCTGCTGGTCGACGGCGTCACCGTCCTGATCGGCCGTCGTCGCGCCCGGCGACCGCGGGCATGACGTCCAGCTCACGACGACCGATCCGGCCGCGCACCTGTCGCAGACGCTGGCCGGCGCGGTCGACCGCCTCACCGTCTCCAGGATCGATCCGGCGAGACTGCTGCCTACCGGAACCGGGTCCTGCGCACCAAGGGCGCGGCGCTCGACGACCAGGGTCAAGCAATGCTCGCCGAGGACCTGCGCTCGCCGTGCACGCAGGAGATCGCCGTCTTCCAGGCCTTCTCCAAGGTGGTCCACAAGGCGTCGCGCGCATCCGTCGTCATGGACACCGCACCGACCGGCCACACGCTGCTGCTGCTCGACGCCACCGGGTCCTACCACCGCGACGTCGCCCGCCAGCTGGGTCCGACCGGACACGTCACCACGCCGATGATGCGGCTCCAGGATCCCGCCCACACCATGGTCATCCTGGTCACGCTCGCTGAGAGCACACCCGTCCAGGAGGCCACAGAGCTTGCGAGCGACCTCGAACGCGCAGGGGTCCGTCCGTGGGTGTGGGTCGCCAACCAGTCCATCGCGGCGGCCGGGCCCTCGTCTGCTCTGATGCGGCGGCGTGCCTCTGCCGAGCTCCCGGAGATCGAGAAAGTCCGCTCCCGCGCGCCGCGGACCGTCGTGGTGCCGTTCCTCGCCCACGAGCCCGTCGGGATCACGGCGCTGCGTGGACTCACCGGTCGGACCCAGCTCGCGGGGCCGTCGCACCGCTGACCGCGTTCTATTATCTGCGTATGGATGCAGAGATAGAGCCGACACGGCTCGACGACGATCAGGTCGTCCTCGCCGTCGAGGTCTTCCACATGCTCGCCGACCCCACCCGGGTCCGGGTGCTGTGGGCGCTGCTCAACGGCGAGCTTTCGGTGAACGAGCTCGCTGCGCACGTGGGGAAGCCTGCGCCGTCGGTGTCCCAGCACCTCGCCAAGCTGCGCCTCGCGCGTCTCGTCCGCACCCGGCGGGTCGGGACGAGCGTGTACTACCGGATCGAGAACAAGCACATCGCCCAGCTCGTGACCGACGCCGTGCACAACGCCGAACATGCTGCGTCGGACTCCCCCGCGCACCACCGACAGACCGCAGCGCTCAGCCTGATAGACGTCGGCGAGCACCACCAGGAACGAGACCCGCGATGAGCCACGAGTCCATGCACGACACGCCGCACGCCGCAGGTCCTGAGCACACGCACGACCACGACCACGGGCACGACCACGACCACGACCACCTGACGGGAGTTCGGGCGGTCCTGCACGGGCTCTTCACCCCGCACAGCCATGACGCGGCGGACTCGATCGACGACGCCCTCGAAGGCAGCGCGCGAGGGATCCGGGCAGTCAAGGTCAGCCTCATCGGTCTCGGCGCCACGGCCGTCGCGCAGCTCATTGTCGTGGCCGTGTCAGGTTCGGTCGCGCTGCTGGCGGACACGGTGCACAACTTCTCCGACGCCCTGACGGCCATCCCGCTGTGGATCGCGTTCGCACTGACCCGGCGCGCGCCGAGCAAGCGGTACACCTATGGGTACGGCCGCGCAGAAGACCTCGCCGGCCTGTTCATCGTGGCCATGATCGCGCTGTCCGCTGTGGTCGCCGGCGTGGAGTCGGTGCGTCGACTGATCTCGCCCCAAGGGGTTGAGAACGTCTGGTGGGTTGCTGCTGCCGGGCTCGTCGGGTTCGCGGGCAACGAGCTCGTCGCTCTGCACCGCATCCGCGTGGGACGCCAGATCGGGTCGGCAGCCCTCATCGCCGACGGACTCCATGCTCGCACCGACGGATACACGTCGTTGGCCGTCCTGGTCGGCGCCGTGGGTGTCGCGTTGGGCTTTCCGCTCGCCGACCCGATCGTCGGCCTCGTCATCACCGTCGCGATCCTCGTCCTTCTCCGCAGCGCCGTGCGCGACGTCTTTCGCCGCCTCATGGACGGTGTCGACCCCGCGCTCGTCGACCGCGCCGAGCACGCTCTCACGTCGGTCCCTGGGGTGCTGGGCGTCCGCCGTGTCCGGATGCGTTGGATCGGCCACGAGCTGCACGCCGACGCGGTGCTCGACGTCGATCCCGCGGTCGCACTTGCTGACGCACACCGGATCGCTCACGACGCTGAGCAGAGCCTGAAGCGGGCGATCCCCAAGCTCAGCGAAGCCGCCATCCACGCCTACGCCCACCCTGGCGAGGGCCACGCAGAGCACGGCGACGAGCTCGCCGCATAGGTCGAACGCGCGGCGGCTCGGCGTCCGTGCGAGCATGCGGTCGTGGGCTCGCACTGCCGACCACGACTGAGCGGAGGCGACCTCGTGCCGCAGCGAGGCGAGAGCGCGGTGCCGGCCCCGGATGCCGACCGGGACCTGCGGCGGTGGTTCCTCTCGGCAGACGAGCGGGGAAACCCCCAGACGTCGCTCGACAGCCGGCACCCCGACGGGCTCGCCTGGTCGACGGGGAACCGGGTCCGTGCTCTCGTTCACGGGTCTGTCTACTTCGCCGAGCTCCACGCCGCGGTGGAGGCCATGGGCAGCGGCGACCTTCTGCTGTTCACGGACTGGCGGAGCGACCCGGACGAGCTGCTCAGCGGACCCGGCTCCGAGGTCGGGGCGGTCTTCGCGGCTGCGGCACGTCGGGGCGTCGACGTGCGCGGACTCGTGTGGCGATCACACCTGGACCAGCTCAACTTCAGCGCCAGCACGAACCGCGCGCTCGGCGACGAGATCGAGGCGGCCGGCGGCCAGTGCCTGCTCGACATGCGGGTCCGCCCGCTCGGCTCCCACCACCAGAAGCTTGTCGTCCTGCGGCACGCGACTCACCCGGACCGGGACATCGCCTTCATCGGCGGGATCGACCTGTGCCACGGCCGCCGTGACGACGCCGGGCACCGAGGAGATCCCCAGAGCGATCCGATGGCTGCCGTGTACGGGCCGCGACCGCCGTGGCATGACGTCCAGCTCGCCGTCCAGGGTCCCGCAGTTGGCGACGCAGAGACGGTGTTCCGGGAGCGGTGGGACGACCCGGCACCGTTGAGCAGGGGCCCGGTACGCATCGTGCTGGACCTCGCCCGCGGAGAAGACCGTTCGCCACGTCCGATGCCTCCTCGGCGCCCTGACCCTGAGATGTGCGGAGCGGCCGCTGTCCAGCTGCTGCGGACGTACCCGAACCGAACGCCGGGCTACCCGTTCGCGCCGCAGGGCGAGCTCAGCGTTGCGCGCGGGTACCGCAAGGCGCTCGCCCAAGCCCAGTCGCTCGTCTATGTCGAGGATCAGTACCTGTGGTCGGTTGATGTCGCGCGCGTCTTCGCGGAGGCCCTTGCGCGCCGTCCGGCGCTGCGGCTGGTTGCCGTGATCCCTCGCTTCCCCGATCAGGACGGTCCGACCTCGATGCCGCCGAACCTCGTGGGACGAGAGAAGGCGATGCGCGTGCTCCGGGCAGCTGGTGGCGGGCGCGTGGCCGTCTACGGCATCGAGAACGACGACAGCACCCCGATCTACGTCCATGCCAAGGTCTGCGTGATCGATGACACCTGGGCGTGCATCGGCTCCGACAACGCGAACCGCCGCTCGTGGACGCACGACAGTGAGCTGAGCAGCGCCGTGATCGACATGAGCCTCGACCGCTCCGAGTCGTGGGCCCGGTCGCTACGGCACGACCTGAGTCGCGAGCACCTCGGCGCGGACGTCGACCCCGCCGTGCTCAACGACTCTGTCCGGTGGTTCGACGCCTTCCAGATGGCCGCTTCCGACCTTGACGACTGGCACCGCAACGGACGTCGCGGCCCGCGGCCGCCGGGTCGGCTCCGCGCGTACACCCAGCAGGCCCTGTCGCCGTGGACCCGCACATGGGCCACCCCGCCGTATCGCCTGCTGTACGACCCCGACGGTCGGTCGGTCGGCCAGCGCTGGACACGCCGCTTCTAGGCCTCGCGCAGGCGATCGCTCAGGACGCCTTGGTCCTGGCCTTCCTGGCGGTCACGCCCGTGTCCGGCTGCGCAGGCGCACGCGACCGTCCTGTCCGCGCCCGCTGCTCGGTCGGCTCAGCGGCGGACGGCTCGCCCGCCACCTGTGCGGCGGCACGGCCCGGGGCGCCGCTCGTAGTCGTCCTCGCGGCTGGTCGCGCAGTCGCACTGCGGGCCCGCTTCGAGGCAGGGGCCGGGTCCGACACCTGAGCGGGCTCGCCCCGCGCGGCGCGTGCCTTCTCGACGCTGCGCTGCAACGCAGACAGGAGGTCGATGACCTCCCCGCCAGACGCCCGTCCCGCAGACGCGGCTTCCTCACCCTGGTCGGGGACGCCCTGCCGAGCTCCTGCGGACGGACCGTGATGGGGGTGTCGAGGACGGGGAAGTCTGCCTCGCGCACCTCGTCGGGCCACAGGAGCGCCTGCAGGCAGATGACGTCGTCACGCACCCGCAAGACGGCCATCGACTCCCGTTGACGCAGCGCGACCTTGACGACGGCCATCCTGTGGGTCGCGGCGAGCGCACCGCGCAGCAGCGCATAGGGCTTCGCCGCGGTCTTCTCGGGTTCGAGGTAGTACGTCTTGGCGAGCATCGATCGGATCGACCTGGTCGGCCGGCACGAACTCAAGAACCGAGATCTCGCGCTCGGTCGCCAGAGGCAGCTCAGCAAGGTCCTCGTCGGTGAGGACGACCATCTGCCCGTCGTCCGTCTCGTACCCCTTGGCCAGGTCTCTCATCTCGACCGTCTCACCGCAGACGCTGCACTTCTTGGCATAGCGGATGCGTCCGGCATCCTTGCGGTGGACCTGGTGCAAAGGGACCTCGTGCTCCCCGGTCGCGGCGTACAGCTTGACCGGTACGTTGACCAGCCCAAAGGCGACCGCACCCTTCCAGGTGGCGCGCACCTCACACCTCCTCGCCCGACCGGCCCGCCGGTGACCGCGGCGCGCCGGAATGTCCGTGTCTGGGCAGGATGTACCCGTGCAGCCCATGCTCGCCACCCGAGCGGCCGGTCGGGCCGAGATCCCGACAGGTCCCGACTGGGTCTACGAGGTCAAGTGGGACAGTGTGCGGGTCCTGGCGGACACCACCCGGGGGCGGCTCCGCCTGCTGAGCCGAACGGCCCGCGACGTCACGGCGGCTTACCCCGAGCTCGCCGGGCTTGCATCCGTCCAGGGCGCCGTGCTCGACGGCGAGGTCGTCGCGATGGACGCCGGCGTGCCGTCGTTCGCGGTCCTCGCGGAGCGGATGCATGTGCACGACCCCAACTGCGCGGCCGCCCTCGCGAGACGGCGTCCCGTCGCCTACCTCGACTTCGACGTGCTCGAGCTGTAGGGCGTCGACCTCACCCGGAGGTCGTTCGACGAGCGCCGGTCGACGCTGGAGCGTCTTGACCTCCCCGCCCCGACCCAGCTCTCGCCGCTGTACCCCGACGTCGACGACGTGTGGGCGGTCACGCGCGAGCACGGCCTGGAAGGAGTCCTCGCCAAGCGTCGAGCGTCGACGTACCAGCCGGGCCGCCGCTCGCCTGACTGGGCCAAGGCGACCCACCGATCGACGAGCGCGGCGCTGGTCGGCGGCTGGCTTCCGGCGGCTGGCTTCCGATGGCCGGCAGCGGGGTGTTACCCGGCTCCCTCATGCTCAGCTCCCCCGACCGCGACGGGCGGCTTCGATGGCTCGGACGCGCCGGCAGCGGGCTCGCGGGCCCGACCGGCACCATCGTGGCCGGTCGACTGCGACATCCCGTCGTGCGAGGCGTGCGCGACGACGTGCCCGTGGACGCGTGGGAGATGCCCTGACAGCACCGCGACTCGGGTCCAGCGACGCTAGCATCGCGGACTCCGACGTGGTTGGTTGGGACCGTGACCAGTCAGCAGGAGTCGCAGACCGAACCGCCGAACCAGCACTCCGGTGAGCCGCACCGCGGTGGTCTCGCGCAACGACTGAACTGGTTGCGTGCCGGCGTGCTCGGGGCGAACGACGGGATCATCTCCGTCGCCGCGATCGTCGTCGGCGTCGCGGGCGCCACCTCGTCGTCGAGCCAGATCCTGACGGCCGGGATCGCCGGGCTCGTCGGTGGCGCGGTCTCCATGGCGCTCGGGGAGTACGTCTCGGTCAGCAGCCAGCGGGACAGCGAGAACGCGCTCATCGCGAAGGAACGCCTCGAGCTCGAGACAGACCCCGACGCCGAGATGGCAGAGCTCACGGGCCTGTACGAGGCGCAGGGCCTGACTCCCGACACGGCGCGTCGCGTCGCTGAGGAGCTGACGGCGCACGACGTGCTCGCCGCGCACCTGGCGACCGAGCTCCACATCCAGCAGGACGACGTCGTGAACCCGTGGCACGCGGCCTCCGCATCCGGTCTGTCGTTCACGGTCGGAGCGGTCCTGCCGATGGCCGCGATCCTGCTGCCGCCCGCGTCGACGCGGGTGCCCGTCACGTTCGCCGTGGCGCTCGTCGCCCTTGCGCTCACCGGGGCGCTCAGCGCCTACATCGGCGGCAGCTCGCGATGGAGGGCCGCCACGCGGATCGTCGTCGGCGGGGCGCTCGCCCTCACGGCGACCTACCTGGTCGGGGCGCTGCTCGGGACACGCGTCAGCGGGTAGCCACGGGCGGCTGCGGCGGCGCGTCTGCCGGCCACCAGACGAGCTGCACCGTGCGGGCAACGAGAAGAAACGAGCCGGCGAACAACCAGCCCCCGAGGACATCGGTCGGCCAGTGGACGCCCAGCCAGACCCGCGACCAGCCGACACCGCCTGCCCACGCCGCGGCCACGACCCACACAACGACCCGCCCGTGCACGGATCTCAGGTGACGGGCGACCGTCCATCCGACCAGCCCGGCCGCGACCGTCGCGGCCGTCGTGTGGCCGGACGGGATTGCGAACCCTCCGGCCGCCCCGGCCCAGTCGGCGAGCGGGGGCCGGACCCGTCCGGTCGCGCGGTTGATCCCGAGGCCGATCGCGACCCCGACGCTGCCGATACCCACGAGCAGCGCACCTGCGCGCACCCTGGCTAACCGCCGCGTCTCGACTGCCGCCGCGGCACCCGCAAGGACGACGAGAGGGAGCGCGATGTTGGTCTGCCCGAACCAGCTGAGGCCGCGAGCCAGACCGATCGTCGCCGGTGCCCGGTGGTGCAGCGCCCACTGGTGCAGCCCGCTGTCGAACGGCGCGCAGCCCGTCCCGACTCGCGCGATCCATCCCGGCAGTGTTCCATCCGAACGCGGGGACGTCCTGCGCAGAGCCGCCGGCGTGCGCTCGACGTGCGAGGCGCGGGATCTCCCGGACAATTCTGCGGCAGAGGCATGATCCGTCGACGTGGAGAGGACCGATGAGATGACTTCGGAAGGCGCCCGGATCATCGCCGCAGGGCGAGCGGCGTCGAACAGCCAGCAGATGGCATGGGCCGCGCGCGCTGGTCTCACCGCGCGTGCGATCGTCCGTTCGGCGGCTGGCTCGTCGCCATCGCGGCCGTGGGCTTCCTCGGCTGTGCGCTGTGGCGGCTGTCCGAGGCGGCCTTCGGCGTCGTCGGCAAGGGGCGGGCGGGCGGTTCCCGCGTGCAGTCGTTCGTGCGCGGACTGATCTATGCGTTCCTGGCGTACTCGGCGTTCTCGTTGCTGCAGGGCTCGAACACCGGCCAGAGCAGCCAGCAGAAGGGTTGTGCCGCCCAGATCATGGCGCACCCAGGCGGGCGCTGGGTCGTCGGAGCCGCCGGCGCCATCATCGTTGTCGTCGGACTTTCCCTCGTCGTCGAGGCGCTCCGGCTGACGTTCATGCGCAGGTTCTCCGGCCAGCTGCCGCCGCGTGCCCGTGCGCTGGTCACCCAGCTCGGGCGGGTCGGGACGACAGCCCGTGGACTTGTGTTCGCGCTCGCGGGCGGACTTGTCGTGGCCGCCGCCTTGACGTACGACGCGAACAAGGCGGGCGGACTCGACGGTGCCCTCAAGACTCTGCGTGACCGGCCCTTCGGCCCCGTGCTGCTCACCCTGACGGGCGTGGGCCTCGTGGCGTTCGGCCTCTACGGCCTCGCCGAGGCTCGGTACCGCCGCGTCTGAGCTCCGACCTTTCGACGAAGGAGACCCATGGCCAGCTCCCTTCCCGCCGTCTCCTCCCATCGAGAGCCTGCCCCGACCTCAGCGGGCTCCCGCCGCACCAGCGGCAGCGGGGGCGTCGCCCTGCGGCTCGGTGGCGGCACCGGGGGCATCTGGGCTGTCATCTCCCTCATCGGCCTGCTCATCACCCGTGTAGTCAGCCCGCACGGCCCGCCGTCGTGGGACGCGCGCGTGATCGACTGGCTCGTCGCGCATCGCACGCCGACTCTGAACGCCGCCACCGCGATCGGAAGTGGCGTCGCGAACACGCAGACAGCCCTCGCCGTGACAGTGGTCGTCGTGCTGCTGCTCCGGTGGCGCCTGGGCCGCTGGTACGAGTCGTGGGTACTCGTCACGGCGATGGCAGGCGAGCTGCTCGTGTTCGTGGGGATCACGGCGACGGTCAACCGAGCGCGCCCGGCGGTCCAGCAGCTGGATGGCGCCCCGCCGACCTCGAGCTTCCCGTCCGGGCACACTGCGGCCGCGATCGCGCTCTACGGCTGCGTGGCGATCCTGCTGCTCGACCTGTGGCCGGGTGTCGCTTCGCGGCTCGCGGCATGCGTGTTGTTCGCCATCCCGATCGTCGTGGGACTGTCTCGGCTGTACCGGGGCATGCACTTCCCGAGCGACGTCCTCTTCGGCGCGATCGGCGGGGCGCTGTGGTTGACGGTGGTCATGACGACACTCTTGCCGGGCCGACCCCGCACGCGGACGGGTACCCACGCCGTCCGCGCGCCCGCGGGCAGATAGCGGCGAGCGTCGACGGCGCGGGTCGGCAGTGTCGTCGAACTTACCCGGACTCATCACTACGGCGGGGCGCACCCAGTTGGTTGTCATCGTGCGCTGCCAGGCCGTTCGCGCGAGGAGTCGCTGGACCGTACCGCCGCGGATGTCGCGGGGCGCGGCCATCGCGGGCCATCACGACGTCGGGGTGCCACGATGGTCGGATGTCCGTCAGGAGACTCACGTCCGCCGAGTCCACGCCGTCCGCCCGGGCCCCGCACCCGGACCCCGGCCACCTCGCACACGTCCTCGCGATGGACCGCGACGAGACCCGCCGACGTCTCGATCAGCTGGCCGCTCAGTTCGACGAGCTGGTCGACGCCTCGGTGAGCTCGAACGCCGACGACGAGCACGACCCGGAAGGCTCGACCATGGCCTTCGAACGGTCCCAGCTCGACACACTCATCCGGCAGGCCAGGCAGCACCTGGACGAGGTCTGTGCCGCCGCAGACCGGATGACCGACGGTACGTACGGGAGGTGCCAGACCTGCGGGCGACCCATCCCGGTCGAACGCCTGGAAGCCCGGCCGGTCGCCCGCACCTGCATCGGCTGCGTGCCGGGCCGCCCGCGTGATCTGAGCACCAGGGACCTTCCACCTCGCGGTCAGGAAGCTCCCAGCAACCCCTGGCATCCTCCAGGCTGACCACGGGATGGCGCCGAACGGGTGAAGGGTGATGTGGAGACGACCGTGAACGCCGACTCCACCTCGCTGGATCGAGCGCGTCGGATGCCGGCGTGGTCGGCGACCGCGTTCGGCAAGGCTGCCCGCGGGTCACCGCTCACGTTCACCCTGCTGGTGACGTTCTGGGTCGTCGGAGCGAGCACCAGAAGCCTGCTGCACGGCCCTCGGGGCGCTCTGCGGGACACCGTCCTGCTTGAGAGCAGACCGTCCCTGGGCCACCCCCTGACGTGGTTGGCCTCGTTCCTGTGGTCGACGAACGTCAACGGGTATGTGTGGGGCAGCCTCGCGCTCGTCGCTCTCGGGGTGTTCGCCGAGCACCGCCTGGGCACCGCAAGGTACGTGATCACACTGGTCGCGACGCATGTGCTCGCCGCCGCGACGCTGGCCGTGAGCTCCCTGGTCCTGAGCTGGGCACACCCGGGGTGGACGCGCGCTTTCCTCGCGATCCACTACGGCGGCCCGACGATCGGGGTCATCGGGGCGACTCTCGCGGCGAGCACCTCGCTGCCCGTCCTGTGGAGGCGCCGGTTGCGCGCGGGCGGCCTGACCCTGTTCGCCACGATGGCGCTGTTCGACGGCGGCGGTGTGGCAGTCCTCCTCGTCGCAGCGTCGGTGATCGGGCTGTTCCTCGGCCGGCACCTGGTCCGGGCGCCCGCGCGGCCGAGCCCGGTGGGATCCGTGCACGAGGCACGGATCCTCACGGCGGTCATCGTCGCGGCGACGGCCGTCGGACCGCTCCTGGCCACCATCACCCCCAACCCCACAGGCCCCTTCGCCGTCCTCGGCTACCTGGTCGCCGGCGTCCGCGGCTCTGCTCCGCGCGCCGTACGAGCGGTGTGCACAGAGGACCCGACGTCCGCGGCCTGTGCGATCGGGCGCCTCAACCTGCACCCCAGCATCGGCGTTGCCCTGATGGCGTGCCTGCCCGCGCTGCTGCTGCTCCTTGCCGCCGCCGGGCTGCGACGCGGGAACAGGGGTGCGTGGGTCGCGGCGCTCACACTCGAAGGCGCTCTCGCTGCGGTCGCGGTGGCCGACTACTTCCTCACGATGGCCGACGCCGGCACGGTTCTGGCGACGATGTCAGTGACCGACGACCAGCCGGCGCTGCTCCTCACGCGTCTCGTGCTGCCCTGCGTCGTCCCACTGGCGACTGCGGTCGGGGTGCTCGTCTTCGGCCGAGACCTGTTCACTGTTCGCTCACCCGCGGGGTACTACCGCGATCTGGTCCGCCGTGTCGCTGTTCTGCTGACAGCGTCGGCCGCCGCGTATGTGGCGGTCGGCCTGGCAGTCGCCGGGCAGTGGCAGACCGCCCCGACTGCCTGGTCGCTCCTGACCGACTTCCCGCTACGCCTCGCACCCGCGGGGCTCACCCTGGGAGCGGTGCCCGACCGCCTACCGACGGGTCTGGCGGCGCACATCCTCTTCGACTGGGTCGGGGTCGCGTTCTGGGCCGGCGTCGGCGTGCTCGTGTCGCTGGGTCGGCGCAACCGTCCCTCCCCGACCGGCAGTCAGAACACGGCCGCCCAGGCGATCCTTGTCGAGCACGGCGGCCCGTCGCTCGCGTGGATGGGCCTGTGGCGCCACAACCTGTACTGGTTCAGCCCGGCCGGCACCACCTACGTCGCGTACCGCGCGATCCAGGGGGTGGCGCTCACGATCGGCGACCCCGTCGGGCCGCCGGCCGAGCGGTCGGCAGCGGTCGAGGAGTTCGCCCGATACTGCGAGTCGATGAACATGGCCCCGTGCTTCTACTCGGCCACGGCACAGCTCGAGGCGACCTGCCGCTCCGCGGGCTGGAGCAGCGTGCAGATCGCGCAGGAGACCGTCCTGCCGCTCGGGTCCGTGGCGTTCACCGGGAAGAGGTTCCAGGACGTCCGCACCGCGCTGAACCGCGCTCACCGTGAAGGCATGCGGACCGAGTGGATCGACTACCGAAGCGCATCGCTCAGCACCGTCGTGCAGATCCAGGCGATCTCCGAGGAGTGGGTCGCCCAGCAACAGCTCCCGGAGATGGGCTTCACGCTAGGCGGTGTCGATCAGCTCAACGACCCGCAGGTGCGCTGCTCGGTGGTCGTCGACGCCGCGGAGACCATCCACGCGGTCGCCTCGTGGCTCCCGATCTACGCACCGGGCGTCGTGACCGGCTGGACGCTCGACTTCATGCGTCGGCGGACGGACGGCTTCCGGCACGGGACCGAGCTCCTCATCGCGCAGGCGGCCCTGGACTTCCAGGCCGAGGGGTACTCCGTGCTGAGCCTGTCCGGAGCGCCGTTGGCCCGGGCCGAGGAAACTGATGGCGCTGCGGGCACAGGCACTGCGGCGGCGGGACGGCCCGACGCGCTCGACTGGCTGCTGGATCTCGTCGGGACCCGGCTTGAGCCGGTGTATGGCTTCCGCTCACTGCTGCGCTTCAAGGCGAAGTTCCAGCCCGAGCTCAGACCGATGTACCTGATCTACGCCGATGCTGCGGCGCTCCCCGCGATCGGTCGGGCAGTCGCGCGTGCGTATGTCCCCGACGCCTCCCTCGGGATGCTCCTGCGGCTCTTCAACCGCTTCACCCTGAGCAGCAGGCGCGAATCGGCCGTCCACGGCGGCGTGGTGACGCCTGCTCATCCGGCCGCGACGCCCGACGACATGGTCGACCCGGCCACAGGACCACGCGATCCGACCGACAGTGACGCAGGTCGCTCACCTACCCCCATCCATCTCTGAGGAGTCTCGTGCACGCCCTGCTTCGCTTCCCGGTGCTCACGCCGGTCGTCCTCGGCACCGCTTTCGCCCTCGCCGCAGTGGTCGTGATCCTGCTGATCGCTCGTCGGACCACCAGGTGGCCTGCACTCGCCGCGGCGGGCGTCATCGGCGGGGCCCTGGTCGGCGTGCTCACGCTGTGGCTGGTCGAGGGGGTGGCCGACGTGTTCGGCCCGGCACTCGGGTGGTCGACGCGTGCCTGGGTCGTCGGGTGCTTCGCCGCGCTCGGGCTCGCCGCCATGAACTGGCGCCGTTCGACCCTGCGGCGCAAGGTCGGAGCGCTGCTCGGATCGCTCGTGCTGATCGCGACGTCGGTCCTCGGGGTGAACGCGCTGTACGGCCTCAACCCGACGGTGGGCTCCCTTGTCGGCGTGGCGACCGTCGACCAGCTCGCGCTGCCCGCTCCGGTCTCCTCGCCGAGCAGCAGCGTGGCGACAGCAGCCACAGCAGCCACGCCCACCGGGCCGCTCTGGCAGACCTGGACCCCGCCGGCCGGCATGCCGAGAGCAGGTACGACCGGCATCGAAGTCATCCCCAGCACGGTCTCCGGTTTCACCGCCCGCCCCGCCGGCATCTACCTGCCGCCGGCCGCGCTGACTGCGCACCCACCGACACTGCCGCTCGTCGTCCTCCTCATGGGCCAACCCGGCAACCCTGATCCTCAGTACATCGCTGCCGTCCTCGACCGATACGCCGCTGCGCACCAGGGCCTCGCGCCGATCGTGGTCGTGGCCGACCAGCTGGGAGATCCGACCAAGGACACGCTGTGCCTCGACACGGCCCAGTTCGGCAAGGTCGAGAGCTACGTCACCAAGGACGTCCTCCCCTGGGCCCGCACGCACCTCAACGTCATGACGGACAGGGCCCACACGACGATGGCCGGCTACTCCCACGGCGGACAGTGCGCCATCTCGTTCATGGCGAAGTACCCCGAGCTGTGGGGCAACGTGCTCGACATCTCCGGTGAGGAGTACCCGGGTGCAGACCACTCTGCGGGGGTGCTCGCCGACATCTTCAAGGGCAACCAGAAGGCGTACGACGCACAGAAGCCCGCGCTCATCCTGGCGAAGCGCATGTACCCGGACACCGTCGGGATCTTCACCGTGTCGACCGACGACCCGGCGTACAAGCCGGGCGCCCAGCGCGTGACGGCAGCCGCCAAGGCCGCCGTTCGGGACCTCGAAGTACGTGGCCTGGATCCCGGCGGCCTTGGCAGCTGCCGTCACACGCTGTGCGCCCGGCTTGTACGCCGGGTCGTCGGTTGACACGGTGAAGATCCCGACCGTGTCCGGGTAGGTGCGCTTCGCCAGGATGACCGCCGGCTTCTGTGCG
>JAYTSH010000158.1:0-8881 GCA_043745755.1 Cellulomonas sp.
GCCTCGGAGTCCTCGATGAGGTCGCCGAACTCGCTGTCGCCGTCCTCGCCGAGCGGGGTGTGCAGCGAGATGGGCTCACGGCCGTACTTCTGGACTTCCACGACCTTCTCAGGGGTCATGTCGAGCTCCTTGGCCAACTCCTCGGGCGTGGGCTCACGGCCCAGGTCCTGGAGCATCTGGCGCTGCACGCGGGCGAGCTTGTTGATGACCTCGACCATGTGCACAGGGATGCGGATGGTGCGCGCCTGGTCGGCCATGGCGCGGGTGATCGCCTGGCGGATCCACCACGTCGCGTAGGTCGAGAACTTGTAGCCCTTGGTGTAGTCGAACTTCTCGACCGCGCGGATGAGCCCGAGGTTGCCCTCCTGGATCAGGTCGAGGAAGAGCATCCCGCGACCCGTGTACCGCTTGGCGAGCGACACCACGAGTCGAAGGTTGGCCTCGAGAAGGTGGTTCTTGGCGCGGCGTCCGTCGCCGGCGATCCACTCGAACTCGCGGCGTGTCTTCGGCTCGAGCGTGATCCCGGAGTTGAGGCGCTCCTCGGCGAACAGGCCAGCCTCGATCCGCTTGGCGAGGTCGACCTCCTGCTCGGCGTTGAGGAGCGCGACCTTGCCGATCTGCTTGAGGTAGTCCTTGACCGGGTCGGCTGTGGCGCCGGCGGTGACGACCTGCTGCGGAGGCGCGTCGTCGTCGTCCGCATCGGAGTAGACGAAGCCAGTGTCTTCGGTCTCTTCCTCGATCTTGGCAGGAGCGGGCTTCTCGTCGTCCGACTCGGCCGCGGCCGTGTCGTCGACGACGACGTCCTCGACCGGGACGACCTCGACCGCCTCGATGTCGACGTCCACGTCCACGTCGTCGGGCTCGACGACACCGTCGGCCTCGTCGACCGCGGAGGCCTTGCGTGCCGACTTCGCGGCGGCAGTCTTGCTGATGGGCTTGGCTGCTGAAGTCTTCGCAAGGGCATGCGCGGCCGGCGTCGTTGCGGTCGTCGCGGCCTTGGCGCGCGAAGGTCGGCGGGGCGCGGGAGCGCCCTTGCCGTCAGCGTCGGTGACCACGGCCTTCGTGACGGTCCGCGCCTTGGCACTCGTGGCGGCGACGGCCCGGAGCTCGGCGACGGGCTGGTCGACCGAGATGCCGACGGTCGACAGGCCGCGCACGACGGCCTTCAACCGCTTGGCGTCCTGGACCTGTGCCTGATCGCATGCCTCGCGCAGCGCAGCCGCATCGACGCGTCCGTGTGTCCGACCGCGGATGACAAGCTCCTGGAGTGCGGGGTGCTCGAACTCACGCGGCAGTGCAGGGTGTGGAGAAAGGGACGACACAAACAACCTTTCGGCAGCGAGAGGCCCGGATCAGATCAGCGGGGCCCCCATATTATACCGGCCGCGCCCCGCGTCCACGCGCCTAAGAACCCGCGAGCAGCGCACAATCGCCGCAGGTACGGGCCGGGCAGGAAGTGCTCGCGCCGCCGTTCCGGGTGAGCGCGCCAGCTCTCGTGCGCGCTCCCAAGGTCAACGAACGGCCGAGCGGGATGATTCCCGCGACCGTCCGCTGATTCAGGTCGCGGCAGGCTTGACTGCCAGCACCGGGCACGGCGCGTCGAGAAGGATGCGCTGCGCGTTGGCTCCGAGGATGAGCTTGCCGATCGGGCTGCGCCGACGGAGCCCGATCACGATGAGCGCGGCTCTCACCTCGTCGGCGGTCCCGATCAGGTCCTCGGCGACGTCGCGTCCGCGTGTGAGCACCCGGACCTCGTGCGCGACACCGCGCGCGTCGAGCTCAGCCCGCACGCCGTCGAGCGCGACGTCGAGCTCGCGGCGCTGCTCCTCGGTCTCGTCTCCGCGGCCGCTCACCACGACGACGAGTCGCTCGGTCCGGCGTTGGGCCTCCACGGCTGCCGTCTCGAGCGCAGCGCGCCCCTCTGGTGTCGACAGGTAGCCGACCACGATGGCCATCGGTGTTCCCCTCCCGCTCGCCGCGGCGTCGTCGCCGTGCTCCGTGACGCTACCGGAGCGCAGCGGCGCGGACGACCGGCACGCTGCTCGACGGGCACCGTCATTGCGGCCGACTGATCCAACCGGGCGGGACAGCGGCCGCGAGGGTCGCGTCCAGGAGCTGCGCCAGGGTGTACGCGGGGTCCTCGGCGAGGGCGCGCTCCAGCAGGAGCCTGGCCCGTGCGCCGTCGCCCTGCCACCACGCCAGGAGAGCAAGCAGGGTCAGGGCTGGCGGCTGCGCACCCCGACGACCGTGCGCGACGACGGCCTCGAGCACCCGGACGTGCGCGGCCGTCTCGACCGCAGACGGCTCGACGGCACAGCGCGGGTCGATGATCGCCCCAACCGCGTCTGCCATCTCCGAGCTCGCCGCTGTGGCGTCGTCCCGTACGGATCGCTCCGCGAGGTCGCGCGTCCCGGGGACGAGCGCGACGAGGACACCGTCGCGAACCCGTCGGTCCGCGAGCGCCGCTTCGATCCTCCCCAGCGCCGAGGGGCTGAGCGGCCCGGTCACAGCCCCGGTGCCGGCCGCGGAGCTCGCGAGCTCGACCGCGACTGCCGCGCGCCACGAGGTCACGGACTGCTCGCGCCAGCCGCGCAGCGCGTCGCCACCGTCGGCCAGCGCCTCGTCGTGGCGCGCACGCCAGCGGACGCAGACCCGGCTGACTGACCGCCGTGCGTTTCCAGGTGCCATGCGGATCCGGGCGAGGTCCTCGCGGCAGTCGGCAACCGACGACCCCGCGAGGACCATGTGGGCGCCGACCGCAGTCGACTCCAGGTCCCGCAGAGGGCGTCCGCCGCGCGGGCAGCACTCGCGGTCGTCGCAGTCGAGCGCCAGGTATCCGTGCGACGTGACGACCCACACGACGACCTCACCGAGCAGCGTGTGCGCGGCCTCGCGGAAGTGCTCGGCTGCGGCTCGGGCGACCGTACGCGTCGGACCAGGATCGCGGGGGTCGTCCTGCGTGTAGAGCACGAGCACCGCGCCGGACGCCCGGTCGGCCGCGAGGTGCGAGACGAGCCCTCGGGCGATCTGCGGGCCCCGCTCGACGTCGGCAAGGTCGGGCAGGTCGACTCGCGCGACGAGTCCGATGCGGCCGCGGGGCGGACGAAGGCTCACCGCCACGGCACTGTGGCTGGGCCGGAAGCCGAGCTGATGGGGAAGGTAGGCGAGCATCTCCCGGGGTTCGCTGACCCGGATCGTGGTGGTGTCCATGGGCACAGACCAGTGCATGGGCTCCGGTCACGGGACTGGTCGCGAGGATCTGTGGATCGATCACGTACGCACGGGGCCTGAGGTCGGGCGAAGTCAGCCGGAGGCTCGCGTTACGGTGAGCCGTGCCCGCACCGAGCTCCCCGCGCCCAGCGTCACCGCACCCGTCGGGCCCGCGCCCGCACCCGGTCCGGCTCGTCGCGCTGGCGACCGGGGCCTTGGCCGCACTCCTCGCGACCGCGGCCTGCACACCGGTCACCGGTCCCGGCGGGCTCTCGGCGTCGGCGGCGAGCAGCGCGAGCGTCCCGCAGCCGGCTTGGACCGAGTCGCTGCTGACCGCGAGCCCCGACACCCACTCGTCAGTCGGGAGCCTTGCGGACGGCTTCCCGGTCGACCTCGTGCCCGTGCCCGACGGCGCGCAGGTGCTCGTGTCGTCGGCGGCTCGAGCCGGTGAAACGGACCTGTGGGACGTGAGCCTCAACCTGCGGACGGCGCAGGACACGGTGGGGCTCGTCGACGTCTACCGCCAGCACCTCGTGGCCGCCGGGTTCGTCGAGACGGCGCCCGAGCACGCCGAGCCAGGGCTTGCGGCGCAGGCCACGTTCAGCCGGAGCGACGGCGCCGAGATCCTCGTCCTCGGGGTGCTGGACCGGGACGAGGTGCGGACGATGACGCTGGGCGGACGCGTGCGCGCCGGATCGTGAGCCGCCTAGGCTCGGCCCCGTGAACAGCCCCACGGCACTGGTCGACGTCGACGACGTCCGCGCGCACGTGGACGCCGCTCTCGCGCAGCGGATCGCGGAGCTCCGGGGCGAGCTGGCCCGGTCGGGCGGTGAGGCGGATCGGCTCGCAGATGCCGTCGCGGTGATGCTCTCCGGCGGAAAGCGCCTGCGGGCGGCCTTCTGCTACTGGTCGTGGCGCGCCCACGGTGGGCGCCCCGGAACCCCGCGCGAGCGGGTGGTCCTGGAGGTCGGCGCTGCGCTCGAGCTCTTTCAGGCGGCCGCGCTGTTCCATGACGACGTGATGGACGACTCCGACACCCGGCGCGGGCTTCCCGCAGCGCACCGTACCTTCGCGGACCTCCACGCGTCGGCGGCGTGGGGCGGCGACGCCCGCCGGTTCGGCGAGTCCGCCGCGATCCTGCTCGGCGACCTGGCGCTCGTGCTGAGCGAGCAGGCGTTCCGCGAGGCGATGGCCAGCGAGGCGCAGCCGCTGCGCACCCACGCCGGTGCGGTCTTCGACCTGATGCGCACCGAGGTCACGGTCGGGCAATACCTCGACGTGCTCGCTCAGGCGCTCCCGTGGGGTCATGACCCGGCAGCCGACGAGGCCCGGGCCCGCAAGGTCATCCGGGCGAAGTCCGCGCGCTACAGCGTGGAGCACCCGCTGGTCCTGGGTGCGGTGCTCGCGGAGGCCGCCGACGACGAGATCGACGCGTGCCGAGCGATCGGCCTGCCGCTCGGCGAGGGCTTCCAGCTGCGTGACGACCTGCTCGGGGTGTTCGGTGACCCGGCGACGACCGGCAAGCCCGCGGGCGACGACCTGCGTGAGGGCAAGCGCACGGTGCTCGTGGCGCGCGCGATGGCACGCGCCCGGGCCGACGGGGACGAGGCAATGGCGGCGATGCTGCACCGCGAGCTCGGGCGTCGGGACCTCGACGACGACGCCGTACGGGCCCTGGCCGACGCGATCGCGGCGACAGGTGCGCCCGACGAGGTCGAGCAGCTCATCGGTGAGCTCACCCATGGTGCGCTCGCCGCCCTCAGCGGGCCGCAGCTCGAAGAGCCGGGCCGCACGATGCTCGGACGCCTCGCGCACGCGGCGGTCGACCGCCGCGCCTGAGCCGGCGTCCGTGTGGCGCCGGGCTAGAGCAGGGCCTGGGCCTGGCGGCGGACCGCGGTCTTGTGCCCCGTCCGCAGCGCCTCGATGGGGGTCATCCCGAGGCCGTCGTCGACCGAGAAGAACCACTCGATCGCGCCGTCGTCGTCGAACCCTGCGTCGGAGAGCAGCGTGAAGGTGCCCTGGAGCGCGGCGAGCACGGTCCAGGCGGGCGCGTCCGCATCGCCCAGGACCTCACGGTTCGGGGCCGACGGGTTGGCGAGGTGGCTCGCCATGAAGAAGTCCTCGGGCACCGAGATCACCCGGGGGTCGCCGCGTCGCACCGCCACGATGCGCCCCTCCTGAAGTAGGCGGCGGACCTTGCCGACATCGATGCCGAGCCTTTCGGCGACGTCGGGAAGGGTCAGCCACGAGCCGACGAGGGAGTCCAGGTGTGCGCTGTCAGTCACGGCCACAGCGTACGCAACTTCCGAGCTTCACCCGTCTGCCTGTGAATGACACCGCCGTAGTTCCACTGGGGCGCTTTCCCCAAGCTCTGCGCTCGGCTACCGTCACACTCATTCACTCCAGTCACACCAGCACCATTCATCACTTGAGCATGAGGTCGGACACATGACGCAGACCGCCCCCCCATCGCAGAGCAGCACGATCCGCCCGGCAGACGCGAGCCCGCTGCACACCCAGGTCGTCAGCGGTTCGACGCGCCGACGGGTCACCGGCACCGGTGCGACCGCGACCCTCGTCCTCGCCGCCGTGGCAGTCACCGCGACCGGCGGAGCGGCCCACGCCGACGACCAGTACACCGTGCGCACGGGCGACACCGTCGGCCACATCGCCGCCCGCACCGGCACGACCGTGGCGGCGATCGCCCGCGCGAACGCCCTTGCCGACGCCGCGCGCATCCGTGTCGGGCAGCGCCTCGTCATCCCGAGCAGCTCGACCGCTGCCGTCGCCGTGTCTCCCGTCGCCGCGGTGGCCGCCCCCGCAGCAGCAGCGACCTACACCGTGGCCAAGGGCGACACCGTCTCGCGCATCGCCACCAAGCAGCGGACGACGATCGCGGCGATCGTCGCCGCCAACGGACTGGACGCTCGCGGGTTCATCCGCATCGGCCAGCAGCTGACCATCCCGGGCACCGCCGCCGCGACGGTGCAGCCGCCGGCCGCAGCGACGACGCTCGTGACCACGACGACGATGACGACCCACACGGTCGCCTCCGGCGAGACGGTCTCCGGCGTCGCCAAGAAGTTCGGCACGACGGCGCAGGCGATCGTCGCAGCGAACGGGCTCAACGCCCGAGCGTTCGTCCGCATCGGCCAGCAGCTGACCATCCCGGTCACCGCGGCGCTCGCGACCGCGACCGTGCAGCTCGTGAGCAACACGTTCGCAGGTCGCACGTACTCCGACTCCGTCGTGGCCGCCGCCAACGTCAACCAGAGGACGCTCCTGGGCTCGTCGGTGCCCACCAACGCCCAGATGCAGGCGAAGATCGTGGCCACCGCCCGCCAGCTGGGGGTCAACCCGTCGCTCGCGCAGGCCATCGCCTTCCAGGAGTCCGGGTTCAAGCACACCGTCGTCTCCCCAGCCAACGCCATCGGCGTGATGCAGGTCATCCCGAGCTCGGGCGAGTGGGCGTCGCAGCTCGTCGGCCGCAAGCTCAACCTGCTCGACCCCGACGACAACGTCGTGGCGGGCATCGCGATCCTGCGCTCGCTCGTCAAGGCCGGCCCGGACCTGTCGACGGCAATCGCGGGCTACTACCAGGGTGCGGCCTCGGTCCGGCGCGACGGCATGTTCGCCGACACCCGCCGCTATGTCGCGAACGTCCAGACCCACATGACGCGCTTCAGCTGACGGGCACGTCCCCCGGTCGGAGCAACGGCGACCGTAGACTTCCGCCCGTGGGAACAACCGTCACCGATCCGCTCGTCGGCCGTCTGGTCGACGGGCGGTACGAGGTCGTGTCGCGCATCGCGCGTGGCGGGATGGCCACGGTGTACCTCGCCATCGACCGTCGGCTCGACCGCGAGGTCGCCCTCAAGGTCATGCACCCGCACCTCGCTGCGGGCACGGACGGCTCGGACTTCGTCGCGCGCTTCCGTCGTGAGGCGCGTGCGGCGGCCCGCCTGACGCACCCAGGCCTCGTCGGCGTCTACGACCAGGGGCTCGACGGTGAGACCAGCTACCTCACGATGGAGTACATCGACGGCACCAACCTGCGCCGCCACCTCAGCGAGCAGGGCTCCCTGACGGTCGGCGCCGCGCTGGACCTCATCGACCGCGTGCTCGACGCGCTCGCCGTCGCGCACCGCGCGGGCCTGGTGCACCGCGACATCAAGCCCGAGAACGTCCTGATCGCCGCCGACAGCCGGGTCAAGGTGGCCGACTTCGGCCTCGCCCGGGCGGTCACCGAGGTCACGTCAGCCACGACCGGCACCGTCTTCGGGACGGTCGCCTACCTCGCGCCCGAGCTGGTCGCGCGCGGCACCAGCGACGCGCGCACCGACGTGTACGCCGCCGGGATCCTGCTCTACGAGATGATCACGGGCCGCCAGCCGTTCGTCGGCGAGACCCCGATCCAGGTCGCGTTCCAGCACGTCAACTCCGACATCCCGGCCGCCTCGGACCTCGTCCGCTGGCTCCCCGTCGAGATCGACGAGCTCATCGGCGCTCTCGCGGCGCGCGAGCCGGACGACCGTCCCATCGACGCGTCCGCAGCGCTCGAGCTCGTCCGGCGCACCCGCACGGCCCTCGACCCGGAGACCCTCGCGCGCCGCGCGGACGTCAGCCCGTCAATCTCCCTGCCGCTCGCAACCGACGCCGGCGAGCAGACACCCGACACCGACGCGCCGAGCACCGCGGTCGTCGGCCCGACGCATCGCGACGACGCCCACGAGCCGCCCGAGACCGGCCCGGACGCCACGACCACCCGGTTCGCCCTCGTCCCCGCGGGAGGCACCGTCGCGCTGCCCATCGGCAGCGGCATCCGGCCAACCGCTGACAAGCCCGTTCCGAGCCGCCGACGACGACGCATCATCTGGGCGAGCGTCGTCGCGCTCCTGCTCGTCGGCGTCGGCGGCAGCGCCTGGTGGTACGTCACGGATGGACCCGGCGCCTACACGACTATTCCCCGCGTGGCCGGCGAGGCGCAGGACGCCGCCGCGACCATCCTGACCGCCCGTGGGCTGACCCCGGACCCGGTCCAGGCGTTCGACCACGCCGTCGCCTCGGGCTTCGTTGTCGGCACGACCCCCGCGGAGGGCGCCCGGATCCGCAAGGACGGGACAGTCACGGTCACCATCTCCAAGGGTCAGGACCTCGTCCCCGTTCCGGACAAGCTCGTCGGCGCACAGCAGGCCGCCGCCGAAGCCGCACTGACGGCCTCTGGTCTCAAGGCCACGTATCTCGATGGGCAGCACTACTCCGACACCGCGGCGCTCGGAGCGGTCATCGAGGCCTCCGCGAAGCCCGGCGACCAGCTCGAGCGCTGGTCGGCGGTCAAGCTGACGATCTCGTACGGGCCGGCACCCGTGACGATCGTCTCGGTCGTCGGAGCGACGCAGGACGAGGGCAGCAAGCAGCTCTCAGGCATTGGCCTGAAGGTCGCCCTCACCCCGGCGTTCTCGGACACCGTGGATTCAGGGCGCGTCATCAGCCAGGACCCACTCCCCCAGGCCGAGGGTCACCACCGCGGCGACACGGTCACGCTCACGATCTCGCAGGGCCCTGAGCTGTTCGAGATCCCTGACTTCTTGCGCGCCAGGTACGACGACGCGGCAGCCGCGCTCGTCCAGCTCGGTATGGTTCCGCAACGCCAGAACTTCGCGGGAGGCAC
>JAYTSH010000159.1:0-3386 GCA_043745755.1 Cellulomonas sp.
GCGGCCATCAGGTCGGTGAACGGCGCGCCGCCCCACGCCCCCCAGCCGCGCTGGACGAACTCCTGCCCGTACCCGGTCGACAGCGCCGGGTCGGGCAGCAGCACCGCGTACCCGCTGGCGACGAGCAGCCACGGGTTCCAGCGCCACGACCAGGCGTTCCACGACCCGAGCGGGCCGCCGTGGATCCAGAGCAGGAGCGGGGCCGGGTTGATCGGCGACGCGTCGTCCGGCAGCGCGAGCCAGGAGCGCACGCGTGAGCCGTCGTCGGCGGTGGTCTCGATCTCGGTGAGGTGACCGGGCAGCGCGGGCGCAGGCGCGGGGGCCGGCAGCGGGGTCGCCGCGACGGGCCTGCCCGACGACGCAGCAGCGGCGAGGTCGATCCGCACCGGGTGCGCCGGGGCGAGGTACGACGCGCGCAAGGCGTACAGCGTGGAGCCGTCGGGGCTGACCTGCAGGTCGCTGAAGACCGCGTCGTCGCTGGTCAGACGTGTGACAGACGCTGTCCGGAGGTCGACGCGGAACACCGGGCCACGGCCGTCGTCGTCCGCGAGCACCAGGAGGGAGGCCGAGTCAGGGGCCCAGATCGCGCCGTGCGGCCACCGGTCCCAGCCGGCGGCGAGCTGCCGGGCGCCCGAGCCGTCGAGGCCCACGACCCACAGCTCGACCCGAGGCGCGCTGTCCGGCACCGCGAGGGTCTCGCGGCTGTACGCGACCCAGCGGCCGTCGGGCGACACGACCGGCGAGCCGAGGTCTGCATCGGGGTCGTCGACGAGGATGCGCCGCTCACTGGTCGCGACCTCGATCGCGACCAGCCGGCTGCGCTGCTCCCCACGCGCGAGCGGGACCGACCAGCCGGCGACCACCGTGCGGCCGTCGGGCGAGACCGCGGCGGCCTGCTCGATCAGCGCCCGGCCGACAAGGGGCGTGATGTCGCGCAGCTCGAGCCGGGGGTCCGGATCACCGGCGCGCGTGGTGCTGCGGCCCGCAGGGAACGCAGCCGCGAACAGGTGCGGCTCGGCCGGGCCGAGGTCGTGGTCCCAGTACCGCACGGGGTACCCGGTATGCAGGATCGCGCCGACCAACTTGTCCTTGCGGGCCTTGCGCAGCCTGTCGTCGTCTGCGTCGTCGAGAGCGCGCGGCAGCACGTGCGAGCCGAGCAGCACCACACCGGCGTCGGTGGCGAGGCGCACGCCCGCGAACCCGGCCGCACGGTCTGCGACCACGCGCGCCTCCGCGCCGTCCGCGGGAAGCAGCCACAACGCCGGAGCCGGTTCCTCGGGGGCACCCTCGCGCGGCTCGGGGTCGGGCCGCGCCGAGGTGAACAGCAGGTCGCCCGACGGCGTGAAGGCCGCGCTGGACTCGCCCTTCGCGCTGCGGGTCAGGCGCCGTGCGGGCCGCTCGCCCGACGGGTCGACCTCCCACAGCGCCGTGATGTACGCGGTGCGCTTCGCGTCGAGGGTCGCGACGGCCGTCACGAGACGACGGCCGTCGGTCGAGAGCGCGAGCCCAGACACGCGGGGCAGCGCGACGTACTCCTCGAGATCGTGGAACGGCTTCGGCTCGGGCGTCGGCGCGGCGGTCGGCGCGGGGGTCGTGGCGGTCACGTCGTCCGTCCTATCACGAGCCCGTGCTCAGGGTGACAGGAGTGCGTCATTCGTCGTCATGCCGCGCCATCTGCGCGAGCATCGCGTTGTACTCGTCCAGCTCGACGTCACCCTCACGGTCGACCCTGCGGTCACGACGGCGTGCGGTCCGGTCGTCGGCGCGCGACCAGGACACGGCGACCGCGACGGCCAGTGCGAGGGTCGGCAGCTCACCGATACCCCAGGCGACACCGCCGCCGGTCTGCTGGTCCGCGAGCGCCGTTGCCCCCCACGGCCGTCCGAGCAGACCGAACCAGTCGGCCGCGAGGAGCGCGTCCCCCGACATGAGGGTCACCCCGAAGAACGCGTGGAACGCCATCGTCGCGAACAGCAGGAGCAGGCGTTGCGGGTATGCGGGCCGCGTCGGGCCGGGGTCGACCCCGATGAGCGCGTTCACGAAGAGGTAGCCGACGAGCGAGAAGTGCACGGCCATCGCGAGGTGCCCGACACCGCTGCGCAGCGTCCACTCGAAGATGCCCGTGTAGTAGAAGGCGATCATCGAGCCGGCGAAGTTGGCTGCGGCGACCAGCGGCTGCGCGAAGAGCTGGCCCCACCGGCTGTGCACGAGCACGAGGATCCACTCGCGGGGACCGCGCGAGGCGTCGCCGCGCACGACGGTCTGCCGGACGGGCAGGGCCCGCAGCGCGAGCGTGACCGGGGCGGCGAGCGCCAGGAAGATGGGGATGACGGTCGCGAGGACCATGTGCTCGAGCATGTGGGCGCTGAACAGCACGTGCCCGTAGACCGCAGGGCCGCCGTTCGTCGTCCAGAAGAACAGCGCCATACCCACGACCCAGGAGACCGTCCGCGAGACCGGCCAGGCGTCGCCGCGGCGATGCAGGCGCCACGCCCACCGCACGTAGACGACGATGCCCGCGACCGCGAGCGCCGCCAGCACGACGTCCCAGCGCCACTCGGTGAGCCAGCGCATCGTGGTCGGCTCGGGCGGCAGCCGGTGACCTGTGACGATGACAGCCGGTGTCCGCGTGATCACTGCTGTCTGCGGCACCGGCGGAGCCGACGACGCGAGCGCGACCGCGACACCCGAGACGGCACCCATGACCGCGAGCTCGACCAGCACGAGGCGCCAGAACAGCCATCCGGCCCCGTCCGCGGCGGTCAGGCGCGGGATCGCCGCGCGCCGGTGCGCGAGGCCGAGCGCGCCCAGCACGACGAGCAGCAGCGCCTTGACCAGCACGAGCACGCCGTACCGCGTCACGAGCCCGTCGAACCCGTCGACCCGGATGACGGCATTGACGAGCCCCGACGCCCCGACCACCGCGAGGCACCACCCGGCGACGACGGAGTACCGCGCGACCGCCGGTCCGACGTCGCGTCCCAGTCGGCGGGCCAGAACAGCCAACGCCCCGAGCGCCCCGATCCAGACGGCAGCGCCGACGAGGTGGAGGAACAACGCGGACGTCGCGACGTCATGGCTCGCGGTGCCCGCCGCATGGCCGGTCTGCCCCTGCTGCCACAGCGCGACGACGACGAGGACCGTGGCCCACGCAGCGCCGGTCGGGGTCGCGACGACCAGCGCGAGCACCGCCACGACCGCCGCGATCACGACGACCTCGAGCTGGGCCCGGCCCAGATCGAAGCTCGACACGTAGTCGCCGATCTCCTGGCCGAAGGTCGGTGCGCCGAGCGGCAGCCCGGCGACGTTCGCGTACGTCAGGACGAGCGTCGCAAGGCTCAGCACCGTCCAGGCCGCGGCCGCGACGCCTGCGACGAGCAGCGCGC
>JAYTSH010000160.1:0-3494 GCA_043745755.1 Cellulomonas sp.
GCCGTCGGGTCACCCCGACCGACGACGCGGCGACGTTCGAGGCCGCGTTCGGCGACCAGGAGTCCACCGAGAACCCCGCCCTGGCCGGGTTCGAGCGGGGGCTCGTCGCCCGTGCGTTCCGCACGCTCCCCGAGCGCTGGCAGGCCGCTCTCTGGTACACCGAGATCGAGTCGCTCACGCCGGCGCGGATCGCCCCGCTCCTCGGCCTGACGGCGAACGGCGTCGCGGCGCTGGCCTACCGTGCGCGCGAGGGTCTGCGGCAGGCGTACCTCCAGATGCACCTGCAGCAGCCGCTCGACCTGGGCTGTCGTGACGTGGCCGGCAAGCTCGGGTCCTACGTGCGCGGTGGGCTCGCTCGCCGCGAGACGGCCCAGGTCGACGAGCACCTCGAGTCGTGCGGCCGCTGCCGCGCACTCGTGCTCGAGCTCGGCGACGTCAGCCACGGCATGCGTGGCGTCATCGCACCGCTCGTCCTCGGCGTGCTCGGACTCGGCGCGCTCACTCACCCGCTGCCCGTCGGCGGCGGGATCGCTGCCGGTCTCGCTGCCCTCGGCCATGGCTCGCCAGCCGGCGCTGGAGCAGGCGCGGGCAGCGGGGGTTCAGGAGCAGGCGCGGGCAGCGCGGGTACCGGTGCGGCCGCGAGCACCGGAGCGATGGCTGCCGTGGGCTCGGTCGCCGCGACAGGCGGCCTCTTGGCCTTCCTCGGAGCGCTGCCGATCGGCATCGTCGTCGCGGCTGCAGCGGTCGTCATCGCCGGGGCCGCCGGTGTCGCGGGTCTCCTCGGCGTGTTCTCGTCCGGGGTGCCCGAGGCCGCGCCGCCGCCCGACGCGGTCGCCGTGAGCACGCAGTCGCCCGAGCCGACCGCGACGGAGTCGGGCCTCACGCCGACGCCGACTCACAGCCCCACCGACAGCCCTTCCGCCGCCGCGCTCAGCCCGACGGACGTCCCGACCGGTGCCGCCACCCCGGTCCCGACCGCGATCCCGCCCGGTCTCACGGGCACCGGCACGGGGTCGGCCGTGGTGCCGCTGCCGACGTCTGCCCCGACGGCACCCGCCGTCGTCGCTCCTGTCGCGCCGCCACCCGTCGCTCCTGTCGTGCCGCCACCCGTCGCACCCGTGGAGACCCCGGTCGCGACGCCGGCGCCGACCACCGCGCCGACCACGGGTCCCGTCGTCCCCGGGGCTCCGGCATTTCAGCTCGGGACGGCGCCCCTCACGCTCGTCGCCCAGGCCGCCGCGCAGTCCGTGAGCCTGACCGTGACGAACTCCGGCACCGCAGACGCCACCGACCTGACCGCCGACGTGACCCTTCCGGCTGGCGTGACCCTGCCGGCCGGCGCGGTCATCACGGGCGCGACGACGACGCTCACGTCCTTCGTCCGGCCGGGACGGTTCGAGGCCGCCGCCCCCGCGAATGACTGGACGTGCACGCCAGCAGCCGACCAGCAGCACGCGACCTGCCGTCTCGCCCTGCTCGCGAGCGGCGCGACGTCGCAGCTGACGCTGTCGGTCATGGTGCCCGAGAGCACGGAGGTGAGCTCGGACGGCTCGGGCACCATCTCCATCGTGATCAGTGGCTCAGGGATCGAGCCGAAGACGCTGACTGCCCCGGTGACCATGACGCGGTCGCACGCACGGCTGCAGCTCGACTCCCCGCCGACCCCGGTCGTCCTGGTCGCAGCGACGACTCCGACCGGCGAGCCCGTGAGCCCGGGCACCCTGCGTCTCAAGTTGTCGAACGTCGGGCAGATGCCCGCCACGTTGCCGCAGGTGACGCTGCAGCTCCCGCCGCTGGTCCACGTGACCGGCAAGCCCACGGGGTGGACCTGCACCTCGGCGTGGCCGGACAGGATCGGCGTGTCGGCCGAGCCGGCTGCGGGTGAGACCGTCACGTGCACACGCACGGCGCAGCTGGGCGGGCGGGCGACCGACACGCTCGACGTCAAGCTCTACGCCGTGGTCGGGGCGACCGAGGCGGTGTCACCCGAGGTGGTCGTCGGGCTCTCGCCCGACGAGCCTCAGGTCAGCCAAGGAGTGCGGGTCGGCCTCGACATCCGGACCCCGGCAGATCTCCGCGTCACGGTGCCCGAGGCGGTTGCCCTGACCGCGGGGAAGTCGGCGCCCATCCCGGTGACGGTCGAAAATGTCGGTCAGGCAAATGCGACCGAGACGCACGTCCTCCTCACCCGGCCAACCGACGCTACATGGACAACCCCCGCGGTTGAGGCCCCGGGCTGGGTGTGCGTGGGCGTGGGCACGTCGCGGGTACCGCTGCCGACCGACGCGGCGGTCGAGTGCACGACGCCGACCATCGCGAGCGGCCCCGCGAGGTCGATCACGGCCTGGTTGTCGTCCGACGGATCGGTCCGCGGGCTGCTCCGCCAAGCCTTTCAGGTGGCGATCGCGCCCGACGGCTCGTCCGTCGACGTGCCGGTGACAGTCGAAGCCTCGGCGCTCGAGTTTTCGGCGACACCCACGATCGTGCACGGCGGCGTGTTCGCCGTCGGTGACGACGCGTCGCTGACGTTCACGGTCGTCAACCACGGCAACAAGGCAGCCCCCTCGTCGAGCGCGACCGTGACCCTCCCTGCTCAGGTCGTGGCAGCGCTCGACCGCAGCTCGATACCCGGCTGCGCTGCGACCAAGGATGGAAGCACCGTGACGTGCGACCTCGGGCCGCTCGCGCCCACCCAGGTCGCGAAGGTGCAGCTCGGCGTGCGCGCGATACGCGTCGGCTCCGGCGACGTCGCCGTCGCGCTGTCAGGCGGGAACGGCCCGGCCGCGACGCACTCCGAGCCCGTCGTGGTCGCGCCCGGCGGCCTCCTGCAGCGGTTCAGCACATCCGGCATGACGGGCACGTGGAACGTCACCGAGATCGGCGCTCCACTGCTGACGTGCGCGCCGAGCGACAAGCCGAGCGACCAGTGCACCACGGCGCTCAGCGGGAAGGGTCCGAAGCTCAACAACAACGACTTCACGATGCTGCCGCTCCTCGAGAAGGGCATCGCCGGCGCGAAGGTCGCCTCGCACTCGCAGCTCCACCTCCCCGCCGGGCGCGAGATCGCCTTCGCCGGTCTGTACTGGGCGGCCTCGGGCGGGTCGCCGACGTCGCAGCCCGTCACCGCGCGGCTCGCCGGACCCGGGCAGAGCCTCGCCGCAGTGACCGGCTCGCTGCTCACGCACTCGGGCGGCGCTGCCGGAGCGCACGAGTACCAGGCGTTCGCCGACGTGACGGATCAGGTCCAGACGGGCGGCCCGGGGGCCTGGACGTTCGCCGACCCGTCCAACGGAGTCGGAGGAGGGACGAGTGCGTACGCCGGGTGGGCGCTCGTCGTGGTCTACGCCGACAGCTCGGCGGGCGCCGGGACGGTCGTCGTGCACGACGGCGCGGTGACCGTGAATGTCGGGTCGTGGGCGAGACTGTCGGTCGACACGACCCGCGGGCAGACCGCCCGGATCGGGGTCGTCGCCTGGGAAGGTGATCTCGGCTTG
>JAYTSH010000161.1:0-4925 GCA_043745755.1 Cellulomonas sp.
CCGTCCCAGCCGCCGTCCCGGATCAGGTAGATGCCGGCCGCCAGGTTCCCGATACCGGTCCCGATCATGTACGCCTTGTGTGACATCAGATGCCGACCATCTCTCGCGGGTGACGGGCGCCCGCACCGACGTGTGCGGCTCGCGCCCATTGCGGACTACGCTCCTTTTGGAGCGTACCCCTGTGTGACGATGGTCCGGACAGGCACACGCGCGGGCACAGGCACTGCGACGGGAGGTCGACGATGACGATCGAGACCGTGGCCGACGGAACCCGAGTGCGGGCCCGGACGCCGGGCGGCGCCGGGGGACTCCGGGAGCGCAAGAAGCGCGACACGTCCGAGCGCATCTTTGAGGTCGCCACGCGGCTGTTCGCCGAGCACGGCTACTCGCAGGTCACGACGCAGCAGATCGCCGAGGTGTCCGAGGTGGGGACCGGCACCCTGTTCCGCTACGTCGGTTCCAAAGCCGAGCTGCTGGTGAAGGTCATGAACGAACGGCTGCGTCTCGGCACCGAGCAGGGGATCGAGCTCGCGCGGCAGGGCGGTTCACCGACCGACGCGATCGTCGCGATGCTCGCGCCGTTGGGCACCGAGAGCCTGGCCCACCCGGAGAACTCCATCGTCTACCAGCGCGAGACGCTCTTCGGCTCGGGCCCGCACCGTGACCTTGCAGCGCAGCGCGTCAGCCAGGTCGAAGACGCTATCCGCACGGTGCTCCAGCTGCACACCGACCGGGGCGGCGGTCCTCGAACACCTGATCTGGCCGACGTCGCACACGTCATCTACGCCACCGTCTACATGGATCTCGTCCGCGTCGGGGTCGGCCGGGCGAGCGCCGCCGATCTTCCGGAGCGCGTCCGGCACTCCATCAGCTTCCTCATCGAGAATCTGGTGCCAAACCCCGCGTGAACCTCACGCCGTGTGAGGTCCCTCGCCGATCTTGAGCGATGGCACCGAGATGGGGCCACGCTAGAGGGACACCGGAGGAACCGGCCACAATGTGTTGGTAGCTCGACGACAGAGAGTTGACATGGCGCGATGATCACGCGACAGGCACCGCAGCCGAGTCCGTCGAGCATGACGCCGTTCAGCGGGCATCCGATCGTCGTGGCGGTTGTCCCGCACCAGCCGGAGCTGGTGGCGCTCACCGCCGCGTCCTGGTCCCGGGCCGCGGGCGGCGTCGCCGTCTACTTCGCCTACGTGGACCCGACGCGGTTCACCGTCGAAGAGCATCCCGACGGCCGCGTGCGCCACGCCGAGATCGACCCTGATGCCATGGACGACTCGTGGCTCGAGACGCAGGGGCAGATCGAGGAGTCGCTGAGCCACGTGCTGGGCGACTGCGGTGTCCCGTGGGAGTTCCGCTACCTGGCCGGACGGACGGACCGCGCCCTGACCCATCTGGCACGGGCCGTCGACGCGGCCGCGATCGTCGTCGGCACTCGTGCCCCCGGAGCCGGTGCCAGGTTCCGCGAGGCCCTTGCGGGCTCGGTGGCAGTGCAGCTGTCCCACCACCAGCACCGGCCGGTGCTCGTCGTCCCGCTCAGCGTCGTCGACTGGCAGACGCCGCTGTGGCGGTGACCTTGGCTCGGTGATCGGTCCGCGCGCGACCTATTCGTCGGTGTCCTCGACGAGCTCGCCGGCCCACGACTCCCGGCCCTCGTGGACGGCGAACGCGCCGATGACGAACCCCGCGACGGGATCGAGCCAGCCCGCGCCGGTCAGCTGGTAGAGGCCGACGGCGGCGAGGGTGGAGATGCTCAGGAGGATGCAGATCCGGGTCTCGGCGGCGTCCGCCAGGATGAGGTTGTCGCCCAGGCGCAGCCCGACGCGCCGCTTGGCGGCGGCCAGGACCGGCATGACCACGAGCGAGGCGACCAGGACGCCGATGCTCAGCGGGGAGCTCGTCGGTGCCTCACCGACGACCAGTCCCCGAACCCCTTCCACGGTCACGTAGGCGGCGAGGACGAAGAAGGTGACAGCGACGGCCTTGAGCGCGAGTCGCTCCTTGCGCTCGTCGGCCTCCCCGTGGCGCAGGCGGGCTGCCAGGCGGGCACCCACCAGCACAGCGGCGACGGACTCGATCCCGGAGTCGATACCGAAACCGATCACCGAGACCAGGCCCGCTCCGAGCCCGGCCGTGATCGCGACGGCGCCCTCGGCGATGTTGTAGGCGACCGTGAACCGTGCCAGGCGCAGGCCGCGCCGAGTCAGGTGCTCGACCTCGGCGCTGTCGAGCCGGGCCTCGGTCATCGGCTCGGAGAGGTCGACTGTGCGATGTCGGCAGCGTGGTGCGAGATCGTGGTCGCCATCCGGCGATGCTAGCCGCCCGAGAGCGAGGGCCGAGTCGTGGGATCACCCGAGGGTAGACTGGCTACCAGATGACCTGAACGGCTCGTGATGATCCGACATCGGCCAGGAGGCTGAGTGCAGCACGGCGCCCTGAGCGACGTCCGCCTTGACACCGACATCGTGTCCGAGGCGGCGCGGCGCCGCTCGTTCGCGGTCATCAGCCACCCCGATGCCGGCAAGTCGACCCTGACCGAGGCCCTCGCGCTGCACGCGCACGCGATCACCGAGGCCGGGCACATCAACGGCAAGAGCGGGCGGCGGCACACCGTCTCTGACTGGATGGAGATGGAGCAGGCCCGCGGCATCTCCATCACGTCCGCCTCGCTGCAGTTCGAGTACCGCGACGCGGTGATCAACCTTCTGGACACCCCCGGCCACGCCGACTTCTCGGAGGACACCTACCGGGTGCTCTCGGCCGTCGATGCCGCGGTGATGCTCATCGATGCCGCCAAGGGCCTCGAGGCCCAGACGATGAAGCTGTTCGCGGTCTGCAAGCAGCGGGGGATCCCGTTGATCACGGTGATCAACAAGTGGGACCGCCCGGGCCTCGACGCGCTGGCGCTGATGGACGAGATCGCCGAGCGCACAGGCCTCAACCCGACGCCCCTCACATGGCCCGTCGGCGTCGCAGGGGACTTCCGGGGAGTCCTGGACCGTGCGACCGGCGACTACGTCCGTTTCACCGGTACCGCAGGCGGTGCGCACATCGCACCGCAGGAGATCCTCGACGACGCCAGTGCCTTCGCGCGCGAGGGTTCCGCGTGGTCCACGGCAGTCGAGGAGAGCGAGCTGCTCGGCGCCTCGGGCGCCGACCACTCGCAGGAGACCTTCCTCGCAGGGGTCTCGACGCCGGTCCGCTTCGCCTCAGCGGTCCGCAACTTCGGGGTGCACGCACTTCTCGATGTGCTCGTGGACGTCGCCCCGTCGCCCGCTGCCCGCGCTGCGGTCGATGGGACGCCGCGCGCGATCGACGCGCCGTTCAGTGCGTTCGTCTTCAAGATGCAGGCCGGGATGGATACCGCGCACCGCGACCGGCTCGCGTTCGTCCGGGTGTGCTCCGGGCTGTTCGAACGCGGGATGGTGCTGACGCTGGCCCGCACCGGGCGGACCTTCGCGACGAAGTACGCCCAGCAGGCGTTCGGCCGTGAACGCACGGTGATCGACTTCGCGTACCCCGGGGACGTCGTCGGCCTCGTCAACGGCTCGGACCTCCGCGTCGGGGACACCCTGTACCTGAGCAAGCGTATCGAGTACCCGCCGCTGCCCACGTTCGCGCCCGAGCACTTCGCCGTCGTGCGAGCGCGCGACGCCGGCCGCTACAAGCAGTTCCGCCGCGGAATCGACCAGCTCGAGGCCGAGGGCGTCGTGCAGGTGCTGCGCTCCGAGCTGCGCGGCGACCAGGCGCCGATCGTCGCGGCGGTGGGCCCGATGCAGTTCGAGGTCGCCGAGCACCGCATGGCCCACGACTTCAGCTCGCCAGTACGGCTCGAACGGCTCAGCTACACCCGCGCGATGACGACGACCCGCGAGTGGGTCGCCACGCTCGACGCCGAGCACGGCGTGGAGGTCCTGCACCGCCACGACGGCGCTCTGCTCGCACTGTTCTCCGACATCTGGCGCGTCTCGGCGGTGCGACGCGCGCACCCCGACGTCGTCCTCGCCGACCCCGCCGCCTGAATGCCGCGGCGCTACACCACCACGACCTGAACGATCCCGAGGGCTCCCCGCCCTCTGCCCTGGAGGCACCGACATGCAGAACGCCCACGCCATGAAACTGACCGCTCCGCCCGTGCTCCAACGCGGAGCGATGCGCATCACCCTCCTCGGAGGAGTCGGTGAGATCGGCCGCAACATGACGGTCTTCGAGTACGACGGCAAGCTGCTCGTCGTGGACTGCGGGGTGCTCTTCCCCGAGGAGACCCAGCCCGGGATCGACGTGATCCTGCCGGACTTCACCTCGATCCGGCACCGCCTCGCGGACATCGTCGCGATCGTGCTCACGCACGGGCACGAGGACCACATCGGCGGCGTGCCGTACCTGCTGCGCGAGCGGGCCGACATCCCCGTCATCGGCTCCGAGCTGACGTTGGCATTCATCACGTCCAAGCTCAAGGAGCATCGGATCAACCCCACGACCGTCCGCGTCGAGGCCGGGGGCACGCACACGGCCGGTCCGTTCGAGCTCGAGTTCGCCGCCGTCAACCACTCCATCCCCGACGGGCTCGCCGTCGTGATCCGCACCGGCGCCGGGCTGGTGCTGCACACCGGCGACTTCAAGATGGACCAGTTCCCGCTCGATGACCGGATCACCGACCTGCGGGCGTTCGGCCGGTTCGGCGAGGAGGGCGTCGACCTGTTCCTGGTCGACTCGACCAACGCCGAGGTTCCCGGGTTCACGACCTCCGAGCGCGACCTGACGCCTGCGATCGACAACGTCTTCGCGACCGCACCCAAGCGCGTGATCGTCTCGAGCTTCGCCAGCCACGTGCACCGCATCCAGCAGATCCTCGACGCCTCCCACCGCCACGGCCGCAAGGTGGCGTTCGTCGGGCGCTCGATGGTCCGCAACATGGG
>JAYTSH010000162.1:0-3606 GCA_043745755.1 Cellulomonas sp.
CGCGCGCGGCGTCCTGCAGTTCCCCGCCCGCGGTCAGCGCGGCACGCACGTCGGCGTCGGGACCGTCGACGGGAAGGCGGACGGGTTCGGGGCCCAGCAAGTTGTCATGGCTCATGCCCCCATCCTCGCGCGGAGCGGCCCGGCGTGCGGCCTGCGGCGACCGTCATTAGAGTCGAGCCACCCACCCCCTGTCCCCCTGCACCCTGAGGATGCCGATGATCGAGGTCGTCGCGACGCCGTCGGAGACGACGCTCGTTCTCGCCGGTGACCTCGACGTCGCCGAACGGGACGCGTTCCCCGAGGCCCGGGCTCAGATCGCGGGGATGCGGCACGGCCGGCTCGTCATCGACATGTGCAACGTCACGTTCATGGACTCGACGGGCGCCGCGTTCCTCATCTCGCTCGCCGACGCCGGCAATGGTCGGGACAGCCAGACGGTGCTGCGCGGGGCCGACGAGCGCGACCTGTTCGTGCTGTCCGTGTGCGGGGTCCTCGACCTGTTCGTGATCCAGGCCGAGTGCGACGTCGAGGCGCACGCGCCGACCCCCTAGCCGCCGACCCCCTAGTCGTCGACGGCCTCGCCGTCAGGCGTCGGTGTCCTCAATGTCCCGGATCTTCGCCCACACGACTTTGCCGGTGCCGGCCGGCCGCCAGCCCCAGTCGGCGAGGCGCTCGACGATCTGCATGCCGAACCCGCCGACCCGCCCACGGTGGCCGTCGGTCGTCACGGGCGGCGCCGGGTTCGCGTCCTCCACCTCGATCCGCAGCCCGTCCTCCGTGTCGTCGAGTCGCAGCAGCACGTGCCCCCACCCGTGCAGCACCGCGTTCGCGACGAGCTCGGAGACGACAAGCTCGGCGCTCGGGCCGCAGGTCAGACCCCAGGCCTGGCACGTGCGCAGGACCGCGTGCCGGGCACGACCGGCCGCCGCGGCTTCGCTCGCCAGCCGCCACCGACGTGAGCGCGGGCTGCGCGCGACCGACCCGTCGACCGCCGGGTCAGGGATGCGCACGACGACGACAGCCACGTCGTCCTCGGGGTCGTCGGCGAGTCGCGCGATCAGGTCCTCGCCGATGCCCGCGGCGTCGGTCGCGGTGACTGACTCGGCGGCCTCGCGCAGCGCAGCGAGGCCCTCGAGCAGCGCAAGGTCGCGCCGCTCGATGAGGCCGTCCGTATACAGGACCAGGACGTCGCCGGGTTCCAGCGGGACCTCCGACGTCGTGCGGGTGCCGACGGAGATGCCGATCAGCCGCCCACCGGCCCCGTCGAGCTCGGTCGCGTGGCCGTCGCGCACGAGCAGCCCCGGCAGGTGGCCCGCGCGGGAGTAGGCGAGCCGCCAGGTGTCGTCCGTCCGCGTGAGCGTCATCAGGACGAGCGCCGCTGGTCGGGGGATCCGCATGCCCGCGACGAGCTGGTCGACGCGTTCCAGGACAAGCCCGGGGGTCCGGACCTCGAACGCGTAGGTCCGCACGACCGACCGCAGCTGGCCCATCGACGCCGCGGCCTCGATGTCGTGACCCACGACGTCCCCGATGACGACACCCACGACGTCCGCGTCGATCGCCAGGACGTCGAACCAGTCGCCGCCGACCTGGGCGTGCGCGGAGCTCGGTGCGTAGTACGTCCAGACGTCGAGGCCGTCGACGTCGGCCTGCTCGGGCAGCATCGAACGCTGCAGCGTCTCAGCGACCTTGTGCTCGCGCTCGTACAGCCGGGCGTTGTCGACGGCGAGGCCGACGCGGCGCGTGGTGAGCTGGAGCACCGTCCCGACCTCGCTGTCGATCGTGACGGCGTCGGTCCCGCCCGAGGGGACCACCACGAGCACCCCGACGACGCGGCGCCGGCCCGGCACCGGCAGCACGACGACGCGGGACGGCGGATCGGGCAGTGCCTCCACGGCCTTGCGCACCTGGTCGGCGAGCCACGCGGACACGGTCGGCGCGTCGTCCGTCGTGAGGTCCAGGTCGATGGGCTCGGTGCGCACGCCGTCCAGCAGCGCTTGGACCGGATCGGCCCTGCCCGGGCGCGGCGACGCCGCGGTGTCCAGCGCGACCGCTGCGACCTCGACGACCTCTGGATGCCGGCGTCCGACCCGGTATGCGGGTGTGGCGGTGCCGTCGGCCAGCCGCAGCCCGTCGTCGTCCACGAGGTAGAAGGCCGCCCACCCCACGACGGAATGGTCCAGGACGCCCGCGACCTCGCCGAGCGCGCTCGGGTCGTCAAGATCCATGAGGATGTCGGAGATCCGCGAGATGATCCCGATGCTCGTCCGTGCGCGGCGCTCGCGCTCGACCTCGGCGAGCTGCTCGCGGTGGCGCTCCTCGAGGTCGGTGACGTCGACGAGGACGTAGAACCAGTGTGTGATCGTGCCGTGCTCGCCCGTGACGGGAGCGCTTGACACCCGTGTCCAGGACGGTGTGCCGTCAGCGGCCACCGTGCGCAACGTCTCGGCCCACGGCTGCCCGTCGGCGACCGCGGCCCGGAACCTGTCGATCAGCTCGGGGTTCGTGTCCGGCCCGAGCAGCCGGCCCGGCGCCTGGCCGACGATCTGATCGACGGCGAACCCGGTGCGCCGGACGAACGCGTCGTTGACCCAGACGATCTTCTGAGTGGGCGCGCCAGCCGCGGCGATGTACATGGGGACGCCGGCGGCCCGGAAGGCCCGCTCGCGCACCTCGCTGAGAGCGTCAGGAACCGGATCGATCGCCGAAGAGTTGACCGCGACCACCTCCCATCGTCTAGCGTTCCCCCATGTCGTGAGTCCGACCGTGGACTGGGCACGTGCCGGGAACCGAGGGCGGTCGCCCTCCTCCGGAGAGGAGCATCGTGCGCGACGTTAACAGCCGGACAGGTCACGGGCCCGCTGAGGACGGCACGGGGCCGCACGCCGACCGCAGCGCCCCGCAGCGCGGCGAACCCGGAACGGTCCATGTGATCCTCGGCGCTGACCGCACGCGCATCGTCCTGTCGGGCGAGATCGACGCTGACCTCGGGACCGATCTTCACCAGGCGACGGCCGACGCCGAGCGCGCCGGCCTCCCCATCGAGGTCGACACCCACCACGTGACCTTCATGGACTCCTCAGGCGTCGCGTTCCTCGCACGCCTCGCGACCCGGAGCCGGCACCGCGTCCGGCTGCTGCGGGTCCCGCCCACCGTGCGGTTCCTCCTCGAGGTCACCCGCATCGGCGAGCTGCTCGACGTGATCGACGACGACGCCGAGACGCAGTTCGAGGCGCGCGGCGACGGCAGCCTGATCCCCTGAGGCGCTGAACCAACCACAGCCGAGGGCCCGGCCCGGCACCTGCGTCCATCGGACGATGGGTGCCGGACCAGGCCCTCACGCCTGTCCGGGTCGTGCAGGTCGTGCAGGTGTCAGCCGAGCTTCTGGCCCGCCGAGCGCAGCTGCTGCGCGGCCTCGACGATGCGCTTGGCCAGACCGGCCTCGGCCGCCTTGCCCCACGCACGCGGGTCGTAGGCCTTCTTGTTGCCGACCTCGCCGTCGACCTTCAGGACGCCGTCGTAGTTCTTGAAGAAGTGGTCGGCGACCGGACGCGAGTACGCGTACTGCGTGTCGGTGTCGATGTTCATCTTGATGACGCCGTTGTC
>JAYTSH010000163.1:0-4343 GCA_043745755.1 Cellulomonas sp.
GCGGACGACGCCCAGCCGGACGTTCGCGTCGCGCAGGCGCATCGCTCGTTCCGCGAACCGCGACTCCTCTCGGTCCTCGGTCCCGAGCGACTTCACGACCAGCGCCGCCTCGAAGCTCTCGTGGGCGATGTCGGCGATCTCCCCCCGCAGCTGCTGGGCGCGCGTCGCGGCAGGCGTCATCCGGCGCTCGAACACGACGTTCACCAGGAGGACGACCGGGAGGATGACGAACGCCGCGAGCGCGATCCACACGTCGGTCGTCAGGAGAGCGGCGGCAGCGACTACGAACATCACCACGACACCGAGCGCGAACGGCAGCGGGTTGAACACCGCCGTCGCCGCCTCGACGTCAGAGCTCGCGTTCGCCAGCAGCTGCCCGGTGGGGTGGCGACGGTGCCACGACATCGGCTGGCGCAGGAGCTGGCGCGCGATGCGCGTCCGGTGCCCGGCCTGCAGGTCGACATAGCCCATCCCCGCGAAGATCCGCCGGCCGGCCACACCGGCCGCGAGCACGAGCGCGACCGCGGCGATCGCAAGCCCGGCCGGCCAGATGTCACCACGTGCGCTTGCTGAGCCGTCGAGCGCCGGCACGACGACGGCGTTCGTCACCTTGCCGAGCACCTGGCTGATCGCCACGGTCGTCACACCGAACACGGCCGACGAGCCGACCGCGAGCACGTACGTGCGGGGCTCGGAGGCCATCCCGCGGCCCAGGAGCTGCGCCGATCGCCTCAGCACCGAACCCGTCAGCGCAACCCGCTTCGGTGTCTTGTCGCGCGGGTGCAAGCTGAGGACCTTCCGGTGGCGGGGCGGCGTCGAGCATCATCGCACGGGAGGTCGGTGCGGCCATGGCAGCATGTCGGGATGACATGGCACCGCATCGCACGCGCTCAGCTCGCTTCGGCCCTCACCGACGCCGGGCCTGACGCTCCGACGCTGTGCGAGGGGTGGCAGAGCCGTCACCTGGCGGCGCACGTCGTGCTGCGCGAGCACTCGCCGCTCGCCGGTGCGGGCATCGTGATGCCGGCCCTCGCGGCGTACACGGAGCGCGCGATCGAACAGCTCGCCGACACCGCGCGGTCCGAGGAGGGCTACCGCGACCTGGTCGCGCGGGTGGCGAGCGAACCGGCCGCGTGGAACCCGATGTCGTGGGCCGGTGAGGAGGTCAATCTCGTCGAGTACTTCGTGCACACCGAGGACGTGCGGCGAGGCAGCGGACCGGTGCCGCCGCTCGCGCTCGAGCCCGAGCACGCCGAGGCGCTGTGGCGGTCGCTCGTCGGCCGTGCGTCGATGTTCTACCGCCGCGTGCCGGCCGGCATCGTCCTCGTCCGGCCCGACGGTGTGCGCCGGCGGGTACGCCGTGCGCCGAGCGGGCACGGGACCGTCGTCATCCGCGGACCAGTCGGAGAGCTCCTGCTGCACGCGTTCGGCCGGGGGGCCGTGTCCGACGTCGGTATCGAGGGTGCGCCGACCGACGTCGAGGCGTTGCGGGTGGTCTTGCCGACGGTCTGACCGCCTGGCGTCATCGGACCGTGATGCCCGCGGCCCGCAGGTGTTCCTTGACCTGGCCGATCGTGAGCGTCCCGAAGTGGAAGACGCTCGCGGCGAGCACCGCGTCCGCACCCGCTCGGGCCGCCTCGACGAAGTGCTGCGGCGTCCCCGCCCCGCCACTCGCGATGAGAGGGACGCTGACCTCGCTGCGCACGTCGCGCAGCATCTCGAGGTCGAAGCCGGCCGTCGTGCCGTCGGCGTCCATCGAGTTCAGCAGGATCTCCCCGGCGCCGAGTGCCGCGGCACGTACCGCCCACTCCACGGCGTCGATGCCGGTGCCGCGGCGGCCACCGTGCGTGGTCACCTCATACCCCGACGCGGTGCGGGCGTCACCGGTGACCCGGCGCGCGTCGACGGACAGGACGAGCACCTGGCTCCCGAAGCGGTGCGCGATCTCCTCGATGAGCTCAGGGCGCGCGATGGCGGCCGTGTTGACCCCGACCTTGTCGGCCCCTGCCCGCAGAAGGCGGTCGACGTCGTCCGCCGAGCGCACACCACCACCGACCGTCAGCGGGACGAACACCTCGTCGGCGGTGCGCCCGACCACGTCGTACATCGTGGCGCGGTCGCCAGACGACGCCGACACGTCGAGGAACGTGATCTCGTCGGCACCCTCGGCGTCGTACCGGCGGGCCAGCTCGACCGGGTCGCCGGCATCGCGAAGGTTCTCGAAGTTCACGCCCTTGACGACGCGCCCCGCGTCGACATCGAGGCACGGGATGACCCGCAGCGCAAGCGTCATGTCTCAGGCCTCCCTCAGCCGGTCACGGGCGCGGGGCTCGTGGCAAGGATGTCGATGACGAACACGATGGTCTGACCCTTGAGCTCGTCGCTCTGCGTCGCACCCAGCGGATACGTCGGAGGCACCACGAGCATCACCTGGCTACCGACCGGCTGCTCCACGAGGCTCGACCATGCCGGCACCATCGTCAGGTCGAACGAGACCGGGCTTCGGTTGGTCCAGGTCGACTCGAACGGCTCCCCCGTCGTCCACGCGAAGCCCGTGTACTGCACGGTCACTGTGTCGCCGTCCGCCACCTGGGCACCTGCGCCGCGCAGCAGCGGCTGCGTCGCGAGGTCGGTCGGCGGCGCGGCGGTCGACGCTGTGATCGACGGCGAACCGTCCGCGCCGAGCGTGACCGTCGGGAGCCCCTCGCGCGGGGCCACCGGTTCGCCCGATGCGCGCGTCGCGAGCACGTCGAGCACCGTCACCGTCGGGTAGTTGGCCGCGCCGCTGCCCGGAGCCCGGCTGATCTGCAACAGGCGCGCCCCCACACGCTGACCGTGCAGCGTGTCGTACAGATCTTGGCCGAGGTCCTCGACCGTGAGCGGGCGAGGCGTCGGGCTGCTCGAGTAGCTCTCCTTGACGACGGTCGCGTCGCTCGCGTCCTCGAGCCAGAAGTCCACGAGCACGGGCTCCCCGTCGACGAGCTCGCTCCCGGCGCCCTGCCACACCACCTTGTGGACCGTCTTGGTCACCGCGAGCGGCGTCACGTACGTGAGGGTCGGCCGCGAGCCCGGGTCGCCCGTCACCAGGACATCCGGCTCGGGGGCGCTGCCCGCGCTGCAGCCGGCTAGGAGCACGGCAGCCAGGCATGCCGCCACCAGACGTCGCACGTCGAGCCCTCCCCGGTCGGATGTCCGGCCACACTGTACGGTGCCTGCCCGAGGGGCGTTCACATCGACTCGATGAGCCTCTCGACGCGCTCGTCGACGCTGCGGAACGGGTCCTTGCACAGAACCGTCCGCTGCGCCTGGTCGTTGAGCTTCAGGTGCACCCAGTCGACCGTGTAGTCGCGGCGGGCCTCCTGCGCGGCGCGAACGAAGTCGCCCCGGAGCTTCGCCCGCGTCGTCTGCGGTGGCACAGCCGTCGCCTCGAACACCTCGAGGTCGGTCGTGACCCGGTCGACGAGCCCCCGTGCCGCGAGCAGGTTGTACAGCCCCTCGGTCCGCGAGATGTCGTGGTAGGCGAGGTCGAGCCGCGCGACGCGAGGGTCGCCGAGCTCGATGCCGTGCTTGGCGCGGTATCGCTCGATCAGCCGGTACTTGATGACCCAGTCCAGCTCGCGCTCGACGAGGGCGAGATCGCCCGTGCGCAGCGCGAGCAGGCCGCGTTCCCACAGGTCGACGACCTGCTTGATCTCGGGCGTCGGGTCGACGTCGGCCGCGATGAAGTCCTTGACTCGCCCGAGGTACTCCTCCTGGAGATCGACCGCGGTGACGGTCCGACCGTTCGACAGCTGGAACGGGTGCAGCCCCGTCATGTCGTGGCTGATCTCGCGGATGGCGCGGATCGGGTTCTCAAGTGCCATGTCGCGCATCGGGACGCCCGCTTCGATGAGGCGCAGGATCAGGTCGGTCGAGCCCACCTTGAGCATCGTCGTCGTCTCGGACATCGACGAGTCGCCGACGATGATGTGCAGCCGCCGGTACAGCTCAGCATCCGCGTGCGGCTCGTCCCGGGTGTTGATGATCGGCCGGGACCGTGTGGTCGCGCTCGAGACCGCCTCCCAGATGTGGTCGGCCCGTTGCGAGAGGCAGTAGACCGCACCGCGCGGCGTCGGCAGCACCTTGCCCGCCCCCGTCAGGACCTGGCGGGTGATCAAGAAGGGGACGAGGACGTCCGACAGTCGCGAGAAGTCCCCCTGACGGCGCACGAGATAGTTCTCGTGGCAGCCGTAGGAGTTGCCCGCCGAGTCGGTGTTGTTCTTGAACAGATGGATCCGCCCGGCGAGGCCCTCGTGCTCGAGGCGCTGCTGCGCGTCCGCGACGAGGCCTTCGAGGATGCGTTC
>JAYTSH010000164.1:0-1719 GCA_043745755.1 Cellulomonas sp.
CGCACGCTCCACGCTTCGTCCACGACCTGGAGACCTGATGAGCAGCGTTCCCGACACCCTGCAGTACACCGCCGAGCACGAGTGGCTGGACGGCGGTGACCCCGCGACCATCGGGATCACCGCGACCGCCGCCGACGCGCTCGGCGACATCGTCTACGTCGAGCTGCCCGCGGTCGGCGACGAGATCATCGCCGGTGCGGTCATCGGCGAGATCGAGTCGACCAAGTCCGTCTCCGAGCTCTTCTCACCCGTCTCGGGAACGGTCACCGAGATCAACGCAGCCGTCGTCGATGATCCGGCGCTCGTCAACTCCGATCCCTACGGCGAGGGCTGGCTGATCAAGGTCGCCGTCACGGCCCGCGGGCCTCTGCTCTCACCGGCGGAGTACGCGGCCGCCGCGGGGGCCGAAGGGCATTAGCCCGAACGGGTGAATCTCATCAGCCCCTCATCATCGATGTATCACCGTGACCTGCACATCTACCTTCTGGTGTGTCCGTCATAACTCGAGTGGCAGCGCCTCGGGTGATTGATGGGTGAAAAACGCGTCATAGACGCGTCGCCTGCCGATCTCCTCTAGTAACAGCCGCTCGACCACGGCACGCAGGGCCCCTTCACCCGGGCGCCGTGCAGCACACCGGAGGACACGATGATCATGCTCGAGGCAACACGCGAGACGTCTCAGCTCAACGAGCCCCTGACCCGCCGCGAGCGGGTCGTCCTCGCGGAGCTCGCAGAGGACGTGACCCTTGAGGAGATCGCGACGCGCCTCTTCGTGACGCGCAACACGGTCAAGTCTCAGGTGCGCAGCGTCTACCGCAAGATCGGCGTGTCGACGCGTGCTCAGGCCGTGGCCTGGGCCGAGGCGAACGGCTTCCGCTGACCTGATCCGCCGGTCGATTCGTCGCGCATGAGCCCGACGACCAGTGCCGCGGCGGACCGGCCACCCTGCGCGACCGACTTCACAGCGGCCGTCGAACCGAGCCGGGCCGGCGTGCTCATCAGCGGGTGACCTGCAGCCACGACGAGCAACGGGTCATGACCGTCGTCCTGGCCCGCAGACCGTCGGCGAGATCCCGACCGTCGATGAATCCCGTCAGCCTCAGCGGGTTGCTGGCCGTGGGTGCGGTCGGCTGACGCGGCGACCTGACAGACTCACGCCATGAGCTCTCCGGTGCTGGTCGTGGCCGCCGCCATCGTCGACGACCTCGACGACCCGCGTGAGCTCTTGGCGGCCCGGCGTGCCGTGCCAGCGAGCCTCGCCGGCCGCTGGGAGCTCCCCGGCGGCAAGGTCGACGACGGGGAGTCCCCCGAGGAGGCGCTGCACCGCGAGATTCGCGAGGAGCTCGGGGTCCGGATCGTGCTGGGCGCGGAGCTCGTCGGGCCGGACGACGGCGCCTGGCTGCTCTCCGCGCCCTACACCATGCGACTCTGGCTCGTCGAGATCCAGGACGGCACCCCCGAGCCCCTCGTCGAGCACGACCGGGTGCGGTGGCTGCCCGTCGGGCACTGGCTGACGGTCCCCTGGCTCGACGCTGACGTCCGCATCATCGAGGCGCTCGCAGCACGGCACACGTCCGCCTGAGCACTGGCACTCGCGCCCTTCGAGTGCCAGGATTGGACGCGTAGCCGCTCGACCCCGGCGATGATCCGCGGTCGAGCCCGCTCCGAGGCATCGGGCGGTCCGGTGCCTCACCTTCAAGGAGGTGATGGGTATGGCTA
>JAYTSH010000165.1:0-25940 GCA_043745755.1 Cellulomonas sp.
GTGCGCGGTCGCGACGCACGCGACGATCGCGAGGTCGCCGACGACGAGCGAACCCGTCCGGTGCGTCACAGCGAGGCCGAGCACCTCGGGGTCGGAAGCCAGCTCGGCGCAGATCCGGCGCAGCACCGACTCGGCATCGGGGTGGGTGGAGTACTCGAGCGCCGTGACCTGCCCGTCGGCGTCGGGGTCGTGGTCCCGAACCTGGCCGACGAAGGTCGCCACGGCGCCCGCGCGGGGGTCCGCGACGGCCGCGAGGTGGCCCAGGACGTCGAGGTCGGTGTCAACGATGCTGGCGAGGATCTGCGTCACGACGCCAGGCTAGACGCGCCGTGTGACGACGCGGACCGACTGTCATGCTGGGCTCCATGGCCGACGACGCGAGGCACGTGCTCGGACGGCTCGACGCGCCGGTCACGGTCGTCGAGCACGGCGACCTCGAGTGCCCGTACTGCCGCGCCGCGGCCCCTGTCCTGCGTGCGCTGGTCGAGCGTTCTGACGGTCGGGTTCGCCTCGTCTGGAAGCACTTCCCGCTGTTCGAGGTCCACCCGCACGCGCTGACGGCCGCGCTCGCGGCCGAGGCAGCCGGTGCGCACGGCCTGTTCTGGGAGATGCACGACCTGCTGTTCGCCCATCAGGACCACCTGGACGACTCTGACCTGCGCGACTACGCGGTCACGCTCGGCCTCGACCCGGCCCAGGTGGCCGGCGAGGGTGCGCAGGTGTTGGCCGACGTCGTCGAGGCCGACTACACCGATGGCTTGTCGCACGACGTCCGCGGCACGCCGACGCTGTTCATCGACGGTGTCCGGTACGGGGGACCGATCGAGCTCGCCGCTCTCGTCGCCGCGACTGCCGCCGGCTGACCGGCCTCACGTCGGGGGAGCCACCCACGGCCGCGGCGGCAGGGACGGTGGCGGCTCGTCGGACTCGGGCGAGCACAGTGGCAGGCGCTCTCCGACGATCCGCAGCAGGACCGAGCCGAGCACCGCGGCGACGAGCGACCCGGCGAGCACGCCGATCTTGGCCTGCTCGACGAGCGCGGCGTCGGTGAATGCGAGGTCGGCGATGAACAGCGAGATCGTGAACCCGATGCCCGCCAGCACAGCGCCCCCGAGCAGGTGGCCGTAGCGCACCCGACCGGGCAGGACTCCGAGCCCGACTCGGATGGCCAGGGTCGAGGCGCCGAAGATCCCGATCGTGTTTCCGGCCACGAGCGCCACTGCGACGCCGATCGTCACGGACGAGGACGCGGCCGACCGCAGCGTCTCCGGGTCGAGCCGCACCCCGGCGTTCGCGAGCCCGAACACCGGAACGACCACGTACGCGCTCCACGGGTGCAGCACACGCTGCAGCCGGTCGCTCGGCGGCACGGCGGCCCTCGCGGCGAGCTCGGTGAGGTGCTCACGCTCGGCCGACGTGTCGTGCGCGAGTCGTTTCGCGTACCGCACGACGTCCTCGACCTCTTCGTGCCTGGACCGCCGCGACGGGATGAGCAACCCGATGAGCACGCCTGCGAGCGTCGGGTGCACCCCGGAGGCCTGCACCGCGAACCACAGCGCGACCGCCGCGAGGACGTAGGGCGCGAGCTGCCACACGCCCAGCCACCGCATCGCCAGGATCGCGACGACGACGGCCCCTGCGAGGGCGAGCGCAGCGATGTCGACGTGGTTCGTGTAGAAGACCGCCATCACGGTGATCGCACCGACGTCGTCGACGATCGCGAGCGTGAGCAGGAACAGCCGGAGGCGGTCGGGGCACGCTGGGCCGAACAGCGCGAGGATGCCGACGAGGAACGCGGTGTCGGTCGACATCACGATGCCCCACCCGTGCGCCGCGCCGGTTCCGCCGTTGAAGGCGAGGTAGATGAGCGCAGGGACGAGCAGGCCACCGAGCGCGCCGAGCGCGGGGACGGCCACCGTGCGCCGCGACCGCAGCTCGCCGCTCGTGACCTCGCGGTTGATCTCAAGCCCGACGACGAGGAAGAACACCGCCATCGCCGCGTCGTTGACCCAGTGGTGCAGATCGAGGTCGAGCCCGATCGAGCCCACGTGGAAACCGGCCGTCGTCGACCACAGCGACGTGTAGGCGTCGGCCAGCGGCGAGTTGGCCCACGCGAGCGCAAGGACCGTACCGGCGAGCAGGAAGACCGCACTCCCGGCCTCGTTCGCGAGGAACCGCAGCACCGCGGGGCTGACCGCCGGGAGGCGCACGCGCAGCGGCGGGCCGGGTACCGGGGTCGTCACCATCTATGCCTCCGGTGGTGGGGAGCAACGCATCCCCAACGTCGCAGGTCTGCGACCTCACGCGCAACCGGCCCGGCGCTCCCGCGTGCAACCAGCCAGGCGCCCCCGCGCGCAGCCAGCACCGACGGCGTCAGGCCGACTTCACGTGGACGGGGACGGTGTGCAGACCAGTGGCACCGTCGGGGATCACGTCCGCGACCGCGTCGGTCTGGGGTCCGCCCGGGTCGATCGCGCGGCACTGCAGCGTGTGGTCGCCCGGGGTCGCGTCCCACGCGAGGGCCCACTGACGCCAGCTGTCGATGCCGCCGTCGGCCGCCAGGGTCGCGGCCTGCCACGGGCCGTCGTCGACCCGCACCTCGACGCCCACGATCCCTCGGTGCTGCGCCCACGCCGTGCCCGCCACCACGACTCGCCCGGCCGTGACGCTGGGGCCCGAGCGGGGCAGCTCGATGCGGGACTCGGTCTTGACCGGGCCGTGGTCCGACCAGCCGCGCGAGGTCCAGTAGGCGGTCGCGTCCGCGAACCGTGTCACCTCGAGGTCGACGACCCACTTGGTCGCCGAGACGTACCCGTACAGGCCGGGGACGACCATGCGCACCGGGAAGCCGTGCTGGACCGGCAGCGGGGCGCCGTTCATGCCGACGGCGAGCAGGGCGTCGCGGGCGTCGGTCAACGCCTCGATCGGCGTGGACGCCGTGAACCCGTCGGCGCTCCTCGACAGGACCATGTCGGCATCCGGGAGCGGCACGGCGCGGGCGAGCACCTCCCGGACGGGCAGGCCCAGCCACTTCGCGTTCCCGACGAGGTTGCCGCCGACCTCGTTCGACACGCACGCGAGCGTGACCCACGCCTCGACGAGGTCCGCCGCGAGCAGCTCCGCGAACGTCAGCGTGACCTCGTGCTCGACGAGCCCGTGCACGCGCAGCGACCACGTGCTGGGGTCGATGTCCGGGATCGACAGCGCGGTGTCGATGCGGTAGAAGTCGGTGCTCGGGGTGACCCACGGGTCGACGCCCGCGACCGAGGTGCCGTCGAGGGCAGCGTCGACGTCGGCGGGCAGGGCGACCGGCCGCGTGGCGACGGGCAGGTGCAGGGCCGCGCGCGCTGCGACGACCGTGCGGTGGCCCACGGCGAGGGCTCGTCCCCCGACCGCGGCAAGTGCGCCGCCGAGGGCCACGAGCCCGGCCGTGCGCAGGAACGTGCGACGGCTGGCGTCGCGGAACGGAGGGTTGTCGTTGCGCGCGTCCGCCGGTGACCCGGCCGGCTCTGATGCAGGTTCAGGGAGCCGACGGATCAGCGCGCGCAGCGCGGCGAGACCCACGATCGCGCCCAGCAGGCTCGGCACCGGCGCGAGCGAACCGGCACCCGGGCGGGTCGTCGCAGCGATCCCTGCGACGACCCCGAGGGCGACGACGACCGCAGCACCGAGCGCCCATCGGCGTCGCGCGAGCACTCCGGCGAGCGCGGCGAGAGCCGCCACGACGATCAGCATCCCGGTGGTGAGCGCGAGCTTGTCGGACGTTCCGAAGGCCCTGACCGCGACGTTCTTGAGCCAGGCCGGCGTCGCGTCGATAAAGGCCCCGCCCAGCGCGACGAGCGGGTCCGAGGTCGGCGACACGACGGCGGCGCCGAGAGCGGCCACGCCGAGCGTCAGCGCCCCGGCGGCGATCCCGGCGATCCCGGCCGCCATCGCGGTCCCGGCCAGGCGGGCGCCTGCGGCAGATCTTGGACGTCGCACTCCTCGAGTATGCGGCTGGTCGGGGTGTCGCGCCGGTTCGGTACCGTGGAGGGAGGAGTGCGTCTCGTCGCACAGCTGTGCATGCCGGGGCAGGTCGCGGCATCGGCCGGGCATCGCGCTCGGCCAGCTCGGCGGCCTGGGCCCGCTCGACTGCGACTGGTGACCGACGGACCGGACGACCCCGCGGCCTGAGCGGTCGGCCCGGCGCGTCAGAGCTCAGGCGAACCCAGCGTGGCGGGGACCTGCGCGGCGTGGCCGGCCGTCCGAAGCGCAGCCCGCAGCCGTCCACCGGCGACGTCGAGCTCGGGCCCCGGCACGCCGTGACGAGCGTTCGCGAACGTCAGGCTCGCCTCGTCCCAGGCGGGCAGGACGTGCACGTGCAGGTGGGGGATCTCGAAGCCCGCGACGAGGACGGCCGCCCGAGGGGCGCCCCACGCGGCCCGTTGCGCGAGCCCGATCGTCTTGGTCACCGAGATGAGGTGCGCGAGGAGGTCGTCGGGGGCGTCGGTCAGCTGCTCGATCTCCGCCCGCGGGACGACGAGGGTGTGACCGTCGGTGATGGGCTCGATCGTCAGGAACGCGACGACGAGGTCGTCGGCCCAGACGAACCGGCCGGGGATCGCGCCGTCGATGATCTTCGTGAAGAGCGTGGTCATGACGCCAACGTAGCGGGGTCGGCTCGGCGTGGTGCGGGCGAGCCGGCAGTCGAGGATCGGCCGTCAGTCACGGTCGCGGAGCAGCTCGCGCAACGCGAGGACGGTGCGCCAGTTGCGGCCGGTCCCGGCCTGGCCCGTCGCCCGGGTGAGCACGACGGGCGTGAGCTTGGAGTGACCGATGTCGTCCGGGTAGTGCAGATACGCGTCGGAGCCCGCCCAGACGGCCCTCTCGCGGCCGTACGCCGCCACGTCGAACGCCGGGTCGATGCTCACCGGTGTCGCGTAGAACATGACCACGAGATGCGCGGGGTCGTCGCGCGCGGCCGCAGGGAACGGGTTCGCGGCGATCACCGCGTCGATCTCGGCGCGTGTGCGCACGACGACGTCGACGTCGAACCCCAGTCGCGCGCGCAGACCGTCCGCGACCTCGGCGGCCAGGCTCGCGTGGACGTCGGCACCGTGCCCGTCGGCGCCCTGCCCGTCGGCGCCGTCGCGCACGGTGAGAACCACGTTGCCGCTGTTGAGCAGCGTCGCCACGCGCGAGTGCCCGGCTGCCTCGACGCATCCCCGGAGCTCGGCCATCGGGACCTTGCGGTTCCCGCCCACATTGATGCCCCGCAGCAGGGCGACCGCCGATGTCATGACCTCAGCATGGCGGGTACGTCCGATGCCGGGCACGAGGGGCTCACACCCGGTGATCTCGAGGTGTGCGCAGACCGTTCCCGACGGGAAACCGGGCGGCGCCACCGATCGAAACACACCTTCCCTAGCGTGGTCGCGAGCCCACCCCTCCCCACCCCGGAGCTGACGATGGACGCGAACGACCCGGCCCGGCCCGCGCTGCCCGTCCTGCCGTCGTCCCCCGAGGGGCCCCGCCAGCTCGTCGTCGTCGGCGGCGGCATGGTCGCCCAACGCCTCGTCGAGGCGTTGCGCGCCCGGGACACCGCAGGGCGCTGGAGCGTCACGGTCCTCGCGGAAGAGCCGCGGGCACCGTACGACCGCGTGGCGCTCACGAGCTACTTCTCGGGTCGCCGGGCGAGCGACCTGGCGCTCGGCGACGACGCGCTGTGGGCCGATCCGTTGGTGCGGCTCGTGCGCGGCGACGCGGCGGTGGCGATCGACCGGGAGAACCGGACGGTCACCACAGCGACCGGTCGGTCGTGGCACTACGACCACCTCGTCCTCGCGACGGGTTCGCGTGCGTCCATGCCGCCCATCCCGGGCAACGACCTGGCCGGCGTGTTCGTGTACCGCACGCTCGACGACGTCGCGGCCCTGCGCGGCTGGGTCGAGGAGCAGGCGCGCCGCTGGGGTCGGCCCGTGCGCGGAGCGGTCATCGGCGGAGGGCTGCTCGGGCTCGAGGCAGCGGGCGCGTTGCAGGCGCTCGGCGCACGCAGCACGGTCATCCAGTTCGGCTCGCACCTGATGTCCGCACAGGTCGACCCGGGTGGGGGGCAGGCGCTGCGGCGTCTCATCAACCAGCTCGGGGTCGCGGTGCGCGTCGACACGGCGACGACCCACATGCGGGCGAACCGCCAGGGGGCCGTCGGGCGCCTCGAGTTCGCCGACGGCGGCCGGCTCGACGTCGATGTCGTCGTCGTCGCGACGGGTGTCACGCCGCGGGACGAGCTCGCGCGCGCGGCGGGCCTCGACGCCGGCCCGCGCGGTGGGGTCGTCGTCGACGACGCGTGCCTGAGCGCCGACCCCGCGATCTCGGCCGCGGGCGAGGTCGCGTGCATCCAGGGTGCGTGCATCGGGCTCGTCGCGCCGGGGTACGCGATGGCCGAGGTCGTCGTCGACCGGCTGCTCGGCGGCGCGGCGACGTTCCCGGGCGCGGACACCGCGACCAAGCTCAAGCTCGCCGGTGTCGATGTCGCGAGCTTCGGGGATGCGTTCGCGCGCACACCCGGCGCCCTCGAGATCGTGTGGGCCGACCCGGTCGGCGGCGTCTACAAGAAGCTCGTGCTCTCGGACGACTCCCGCACCTTGCTCGGCGGTGTGCTCGTGGGGGACGCGTCGGAGTACGCGTCGCTGCGGCCCATGCTGGGTCGCGAGCTGCCCGGCGACCCTGCGGCCTACCTCCTGCCCCAGACCTCCGGCGAGGTGCGCCTGGAGCTGCCCGACGACGCGACCGTCTGCTCGTGCAACAACGTCACGGCGGGCACGATCCGCGCAGCCGTCACCGAGCACGACTGCACCGACCTGCCGGGCGTCAAGGCCTGCACCAAAGCAGGTACCAGCTGCGGCTCGTGCGTCCCGCTCGTCAAGAAGCTCATGACGGCCGAGCTCGAGAAGGCGGGGGTCACGGTCAGCCGCGCACTGTGCGAGCACGTCGAGATGTCCCGGGCGCAGCTGTACGACGCGGTGCGGGTCACGGGGATCACGTCGTTCAGCGAGGTGATGCGCCGGTTCGGCACGCACCCGGACGCGCGCGGTTGCGACGTCTGCAAGCCCGTCGTCGCGTCGATCCTCGCCACGACGGCACCTGCGCACGTGCTCGAGGGTGAGCGCGCCACGCTGCAGGACACGAACGACCACGTGATGGCCAACCTGCAGAAGGACGGCTCGTACTCGGTCGTCCCCCGGATCCCGGGCGGTGAGGTCACACCCGAGGGGCTGCTCGCGATCGGCCAGGTCGCCCTGGACTACGGGCTCTACACGAAGATCACGGGCGGTCAGCGGATCGACATGTTCGGGGCGCGGATCGACCAGCTGCCCGGGATCTGGCGCCGCCTGGTCGACGCGGGCTTCGAGTCGGGTCACGCCTACGGCAAGTCGCTGCGGACCGTGAAGTCGTGCGTCGGCTCGGCGTGGTGCCGCTTCGGCGTGCAGGACTCAGCGGCGCTCGCGGTCGAGCTCGAGCTGCGGTACCGCGGCCTGCGCTCGCCGCACAAGATCAAGCTCGGGGTGTCCGGCTGCGCGCGCGAGTGCGCGGAGGCCCGCGGCAAGGACGTCGGCATCATCGCGACGGACAAAGGCTGGAACCTCTACGTGGGCGGCAACGGCGGCTTCACCCCGCGCCACGCGCAGCTGCTCGCTGAGGACCTCGACACCGCGACCCTCATCCGGACGGTCGACCGCTTCCTCATGTACTACGTGCGCACGGCCGACCGCCTCCAGCGGACCGCACCGTGGGTCGACGACGTCGAGGGCGGGCTCGACGGGGTGCGCGCGGTGGTCCTCGAGGACTCGCTCGGGATCGCCGCCGACCTCGACGCGCAGATGACCCTGCACGTCGACACCTACGAGGACGAGTGGCGCGCGACGCTCGACGACCCCGAGAAGCTGCTGCGCTTCGCGTCGTTCGTCAACGCGCCGACGACCCCCGACCCGTCGCTCGCCTACGTCGCGGAACGCGGGCAGGCCCGACCCGCGACGACGGCGGAGCGCGCTGCGCACGACGACGGCGCGAGCGGCGCCGTCCTGGTCGCCGGCACGACGCTGGCGGTGCGGTCATGACGGCCCAGGGGGCCCTCGACGTCGGTACCGTCCGGTGGACAACGGTCTGCAAGGTCGATGACCTCGCCCCCGAACGCGGTGCAGCGGCCCTGGTCGACGGTCAGCAGGTCGCCCTCGTGCGCCTGCTCGACGACCGCGTGCTCGCGGTGCAGCAGCTCGACCCGTTCAGCGGCGCGCACGTCATGTCGCGGGGCATCGTCGGGTCGCGCTCGATCGACGGGACCGACGTACCCACCCTCACCTCGCCGATGTACAAGCAGGTCTTCGACCTCCAGACCGGTCGGTGCCTCGACGGCGCGGGCAAGGCTCCGCTCGACCTGCGGACCTGGCACGTGGTCGTGACGGACGGCGTCGTGCAGGTCGGCGTCGTGCAGGTCGGCGGTGCGCGATGACCTCGCTCCTGGGGATCGATCTCGCCGGGCGACGGGTCGTGGTGGTCGGGGGCGGACCCGTCGCCGCACGCCGCGTCCAGGCGTTGCTCCTCGACCCACCGCGCGTCCTTGTCGTCGCGCCGCAGGTGTGCGAGGAGCTCGCGGAGCCGATTCGTGGCGGGCTCGTCGAGTGGCGGGCTGGTGAGGTCACAGCGGGGGACCTCGACGGTGCGTGGCTCGTGCAGACTGCGACGGGGGACCGTGCGACCGACGCGGCAGTGGTCCACTGGGCATCCGAGCGTCGGATCTTCTGCGTGAACCTGGGCGACGCCGCCAGCGGGTCGGCGCGCACCCCCGCGACGACCCTCAGCGGTGACGTCCTCGTGGGAGTCGTGTCGACGGGAGGTGCCGACCCGCGCCGCAGCGCGTCCGTCCGGGACCAGCTCGCCGAGCACCTCCGGGAGGGCCGGGTCGACCTGCGCCGCGGGCGGGCGCGCGTCCCCGGCTCCGGAAGCGTCGTCCTCGTAGGAGGCGGACCGGGCGCTGTCGACCTGCTGACCCTGCGCGGGCGACGCGCGCTCGCCGAGGCCGACGTGGTCGTGACGGACCGCCTGGGTCCGACGAGCGTGCTCGACGAGCTCCCCGGCGACGTCGAGATCATCCACGTCGGCAAGACGTCGGGTCACCACCCGGTCCCGCAGGACGAGATCAACCGGATCCTGGTCGAGCGCGCGCAGCGCGGCCAGCGCGTCGTCCGGCTCAAGGGCGGCGACCCGTTCCTCTACGGCCGGGGCGGCGAGGAGGTGCTGGCCTGCCGGGCCGCTGGCGTGCCGGTCGAGGTCGTCGCGGGCGTGAGCAGCGCGTTCGCCGCGCCCCTCGCGGCCGGGATCCCGCTGACGCACCGCGGCACGGTCGCCGCCGTCCAGGTGGTGCACGGCCACGAGGCGCTGTCGAGCTCGGCGCTCGCCGGGCTCCGGGAGTCCTCCCTCACGCTCGTCGTCCTCATGGGGGTGAGCCTGCTCGCCGAGATGGCCGGTGCGGCGCTCGCCGCAGGGGTCGACCCCGCGACGCCCGTCGCCATCGTGGAGAACGGGACGACCGCCGCGCAGCGCGTCACGCGGGCTCCTCTTGCGCGCATCGCGACCGTCGCGGCCGAGGTGGGCGTGCGTTCGCCCGCGGTGATCGTGCTCGGCGCGGTCGCGGCTGAAGGTCTGCTCGACGCGCCGGCCGACACGCGCCTGACACATGACCGCGTCACACTGGCGCCGTGAGCGACCCCATCGACCAGGTCATGGCGGGTTGCGTCGTGCTCGTCACGGCCGACCGTCGCTCGGGCGAGCTCGGGGCCGCCCTGGCCCGCCGAGGTGCCGTGATCCGGTACGCCCCCGCGCTCAGCATGATCCCGAACCAGGACGACGCCGCGCTGCTCGCCGGGACGCGCGCGCTGATCGCCGACCCGCCCGACGTCGTCGTCGTGACGACCGGCATCGGTCTGCGCGGCTGGATCGAGGCGGCCGACGCCGTGGGTCTCGGCGAGCAGCTGACCGCCGCGCTCGGCGCCGCACGCATCGTCGCCCGCGGACCCAAGGCGCGCGGCGCGATCCAGGCGGCGGGTCTCCAGGCCGACTGGGTCGCCGAGTCCGAGACCAGCGCCGAGATCGCGCAGGTCCTGCTCGACGAGGGCGTGGGCGGGCTCAAGGTCGCCGTCCAGCACCACGGCGCCGGCGCGGACGGTCTCGACGAGGCGTTCGAGGCCGCGGGCGCGCACGTCCGCAGCCTCGTGGTCTACCGCTGGGGGCCGCCTCCCGACCCCGCGGCGCTGGCCGCATCGGTCACCGCGACGGCCGCCGGTGAGATCGACGCCGTCGCGTTCACCTCGGCCCCGGGCGCCGCGGCGTGGCTGGCCGCGGCCGACGACGCGGGCGTGGCCGACGCGGTCCGACGCCGGTTCGTCCGCGGCGCGGTCGTGGCGGCGGCCGTCGGGCCGATCACCGCGCGCCCGCTCATCGAGCGTGGCATCGTCCCGATCGTGCCCGACCGCGGCCGGCTCGGGTCGCTCGTCCGGACCCTCGTGGCTCACTACGGCGGGCTGCAGACGCTCCGGACGGTCGGCGGCGCGCTCCAGGTGCACCGCGGCGCGGCCGTGCTCGACGGTCGCGTGCTGCCGCTCTCGCCGTCGGGTCTCGAGGTGCTGCGACTGCTGGCGGCCGCCCGCGGTGCCGTCGTGCCCCGCTCGGACGTCCTGGCGGTGCTGCCGGGTGTATCGCAGGACCCGCATGCCGCGGAGGTCGCGATCGCCAGGCTGCGCGAGACCACGGGTCGCGACCTCATCGGGACCGTGGTCAAGCGCGGCTACCGGCTCGAGCTGATGGAGGCAGGGACCAGATGAGCGCACGTGACCGGGCGGCCGCCACCGTCGAGAAGGACGCTGACGCCGTGCTCGCACCGCCCGTTCTCGTGGGTTGCTCGCACGGCACCGACAGCGTGGAGGGCCGGGCCGTCATCCGGTCGATCCTCGCGTCGGTCGCCGACGCCCGGCCCGACCTGGTCGTCCGCGAGGCGTTCGTCGACGTGCAGGAGCCCGCCGTGGCCGACGTCGTCGCGAGCGTCGCAGGGCTCGGCCGGACGACTGTCGTCGTGCCGCTGCTCCTGTCGGTCGGCTTCCACGTGCGCGTCGACATCGCCGCTGCGGTCGAGGGCCTGCCTGCGTCGGCCGCCCCTCCGCTCGGACCTGACGCTCGTCTCGTCGACGTGCTCGTGGACCGGCTGACCCAGGCGGGGCTCGCACCCGACGACACGGTGGTGCTCGCGGCGGCCGGGTCGACGGACCCCACGGCGGCCATCGCGGTCGAGGAGGTTGCCGCCGGATTGGCGGCGCGCCTCGGGCGTCCCGTGACCGTCGGCTACGGCGCCGGCTCGACCCCGCGCGTCCCCGAGGCGGTCGCCGCGGCGCGCGCGATCGCCCGCGGGCGTGTCGTGATCGCGTCGTACCTGCTCGCGCCCGGCTTCTTCCACGACCGTGTGCTCGACGCGGGCGCAGACGTGGTCAGCGCGCCGCTCGCACCAGACGACAGGATCGTCGCGATCGTGCTGGACCGGTACGCGCCGGCCGCCGCTCTGCTCAGAGGTAGCGCAGCGGGTCGAACTCCGCGAGCGGGATGATCCGCAGGCGCGGAAGCTGCACGTTGAAGGCGTGGACGTCGCCCTCGAGGTCGAACACCTCGAGCCCGCGTTCCATGAGCTGCGCGAGCGCACTGGACGTGAACTCACGGAACGCGAGCAGCCCGACACGTCGGTCGGTGCCGAGCAGCGACTCGATCTCCGGCGTGAAGTCGCCGTCGTGGCTCGCCAGCAGGACGTCACCCTGGCGCGCGGCAAGCGCCGTCAGGGTGCGCTTGATGCCGATGTCGACGACCTTCTCGTAGCTCTCGCCCGCGAGGGGGATCGGCTGGAAGCCGATCGCCATGAGCGCCTGGACGAACGACATCGGCATGGTGCCGTTCGAGGCGTTGAGGAAGAACAGCCCCTTGACCGGCTGGTCCCACGTGCGCTGCGCGAAGTCGAGGATGCGTTCCCAGCGCGGTCGCTGCTCCGGCGTCGGACGGCCGTTCAGGATCGCGGAGCCGAGCGTCGCGTCGATGTTCTCGCCGTCGACCAGGACATACGTGGTGCGGCCATCCTCGTTCGCCATCCGGTCAGCCTACGGCGCGACGGACCGGCCGAGGCCCCGAACGCGGGACCCTCGGACGGTGCGTCGGTGCGCCGATCAGCTCAGCGCGCAGGGTGCCCCGTTGAGGGTGAAGGCGGTCGGGGCCTTGTTGGCGGTCGCGTAGGCGCCGTTCAGGCCGAGCTGGGTCGAGCCGCCGTTTGCCGCGAGCACCCCGTTCCAGGCGGCGTTCGTTGCCGTCACCGCGGACCCCGACTGGGTCGTGACCGAGCTCCACGCCTGGGTCACGGTCTGGCCCGACGGGTAGGTCCAGCGCAGGGTCCAGCCGGTGACGGGCGCCGGGGACGCGTTGGTGATCGTGATGCTCGCGGTGAAACCGGTGCTCCACTGGTTGACCCGGTACGCCACCCAGCAGGTGCCGGCGGGACCGGTCGTCGGGCTCGCGGTCGGGCTCGCGGTCGGGGTGGGAGTCGTCGTCGGTGAGGGTGTCGGTGAGGGTGTCGGTGTCGGTGTCGGGGTCGGGGTGCTCGTGGCGCCGAGCGCGGTCGCGATCGCCGCGTAGGCGGGCTTGGCGTTGTAGCTCTCGTCCCACACGAGCGCGGCGCCCTGACCGGAGAAGGTGTTCGGGACCCACGAGTACTTGTCGGTGATGCCCCAGATCGTGACGCCCTGGCACCGTGACACGGCGAGGCACGCGGTGACGACGCTCGCGTAGTTGGTGGCCTGCGTCGCGAGCTTCATGGCGTCGGACGGCGTGGTCATCCGGATGTCGAGCTCGGTGATCCGCACGTCGACGCCAAGGTCGGCGAACCGTTGCAGGTTGGCACGCAGGTCGCCGGGGACCTGGCCCAGGACGAGGTGCGCCTGGAAGCCCACGCAGTCGATCGGGACGCCCCGTGCCTTGAAGTCCTGCACGAGGCTGTAGATCGCGGTGCTCTTGGCGTTGATGCCGTCTGTCGAGTAGTCGTTGATGCAGAGCTTGGCCGACGCGTCGGCGGCGCGAGCGGCCTTGAAAGCCTCCTCGATCCACGTGCTGCCGATCTTCGTCTGGAAGACCGACGTGCGCCGTGAGCCATCGTCGTTGAACGCCTCGTTGACCACGTCCCACGAGGTGACCTTGCCCTTGAAGTGCGTGACGAGGTTCGTGACGTGACTCTTCTCTGCGGCCAGCAGGGCCGTCGCGTCGAGGTTCGAGACCCAGCCCGGCAGCTGCGAGTGCCACACGAGCGTGTGCCCGTAGAGCTCCTTGCCGGTGCTCGACGCGTAAGACGCCACCTGGTCCCCGGCCGAGTACGTGAAGACCCCCTGCGTCGCCTCGGTCGCGTCCCACTTCATCGCGTTCTCAGGGACGACGAGGTTGAACTCGGTGTCGGCCAGGTTCTTGTAGGCCGCCTCGGTCAGCCTGCTCGGGTCGAGTGCGAAGCCGATGTCCTTGCCCTTCGCGTCGGCCGCCGACTTGAGGGTCGTGGTTGCCGCCGACGACGGCAGGGCGAGGCTCGTACCCACGACGAGTACGGCGGCGACGACGGCCAGCGTGGCGCGAGCGACGCCGCCCGCCGGACGGGACGGACGAGAGGGAGTGGTCATGGCTGGTGCTCCTCCGAGACGAGGCCGCACGCGCGGCGCCCGCCTGACAGCCTGGCGTTCGGACCCCGCAGCCCGCCATGGTGTAAAACGTTTCACACAGCGGGACTCCCGCGCCGGGACGCGCCCGGCGCACCCCGGCCCCGCGACCCGATCGGCGACTACGGCTGCGCGACCAGGTCGATCACGACGGCGACCGCGGGGCCCGACGCCGCCGGCACCTGCAGCAGCACGCGGCTGCCGAGCGGCACGCCGACGAGGCCCGCGAAGGTCGGGTTGGTGGACGCGACGGGCAACACCTCGGGGGTGCCCGTCTGCCAGGTGCTCCCGACGCTCGCCCCGGTCCAGTCGACCCCCGCGTACTGGCCCACGACCTTGCCCTCGGTCACGGGCGCACCGGTGCCCCGGTACAGCACCGTCGTCACGACGTCGGCCGGCGCGGGGAGGTCGGCGGGCAGCGTCAGGGTTGCGGGGCCGCCGGGAGCCCCCGACACCCGCGGTGCCAGGGCAGCCTTCGCGGCGTTGTCGGGCAGCGCGTCCGCCTGCCCCGCGGCCTCGGCGCCGAACGCGTCGACGAGGTCGACGACGAAGACGATCGTGTCCGTCGGCAAGATCCCCGCGACCTCGTTGCCGTTGGCGCCGTACCCGTCGGCCGGCGGCAGGCTCAGCAGGACTCGACTGCCGACCTTCTGGCCCACGAGCCCCTTGGCCCAGCCGCGGACGAGGCCGGAGAGCGCGGTCACGATCGGGGTCCCGGAGGCGAAGGAGCTGTCGAACACCGCGCCGCCCCACACCTGCCCGACGTAGTCCGCGACGACCACGTCCTTGGCGGTGACCACACGGCCGTCGCCATCGACGAGCAGCTGGGTGGCCAGCTCAGCGGGTGGACCCGACGACGGGAAGGTCAGGACGGGCGGCTCGCCCAAGGCCCCGGTCGCGGTCGGCAGAACGGATCCCGCGGTGGCCGCTGCGGCCGGTGAGCCGCCGCCCGTGGTCGGTCCGTCGACGGCGTGGCGGTCGCCGGTGCATGCCGTGACGGCCAGAACGGCGCTCAGCAGCAGGGCGACGGCTACCGGGTGGTGACGACGCATGGGGGCTCCCGTTCGAAGGATCCGACGCCGGACGGGCGCAGGACGAGCCTGCCAGCGCCGCTCGGCGCCGGGGGCTACGCCGAAGCATGCCCTGTCTGTCCCGGTCTGCGTGCCCGGATTCGCGGTGAGATCCCGCAATCGTGCCGATTCGCGCCAGGGGGAGTGGGCTCGGTCACGTCGGCGGGGGGGACCTCCGGCCCACGAGATCTGGCACGTCGACGCGCACGATGGACAACGAGGCGCGGTCAGTCGGACCACGTCTCGCACGACGAGTCCAGCAGGAGGTGAACCCGATGAAGATCCTGGTCACGGTGGCGTCACGGCACGGTGCGACCAAGGAGATCGGCACGGCGATCGCCGCCGTGCTGTCGGCCGCGGGCCACAGCGTCGACGAGCTCGACCCGACCCTGGTCACAGGGGTCACGGGGTACGACGCCGTCGTGCTCGGGTCGGCCGTCTACACCGCCCACTGGCTCCCTGCGGCGCGGGACTTCGCGGCGCAGTTCGCCGACGACCTCGCCACTCGACCGGTCTGGATCTTCTCCTCGGGTCTGGCCACGCAGCCCTCCGCGCGGGCCAACTCTCCCCACGAGATCCTCGCGCTGCGAGACAAGCTGCGCGCTCGCGGCCACCGCAGCTTCGCGGGACGTCTCGACCGCAGCGTGCTCGCTTTCACGGAACGGTCGATCATCGCCGGTGCGCGGGCCCGGGAGGGAGACCACCGGGACTTCGGTGCGATCTCCGCGTGGGCCGGTCAGATCGCGGCAGCGCTCTCCGAGATGGTGGTCCGGACCGCCTGACGCCCGCTGCGCGGTCCAGCGGCCGGGTCAGTCCAGTCGAACGGCCACACGGTCCCACAACGCGGGGCGGCGCAGCTGGCGCAGGGCTTCGGCGACGTCGGCCGCGGTCGGGCGTGACTCAGGGGCCGTCGTCGTCATCGCCCGCAGGAGCGAGCACCAGCGCGGGCCGAGACGGTCCGGGACGTCCGGGGTGGAGAGCAGGCGGGCCAGCGAGCTCGACAGCGCGCCCCCCGGGTAGGCCCGGACGCCGGTGAGGCTCTCGAGCAGGACGAGACCGAGCGAGTAGACGTCCGACGGCGGGCCGAGCGCCTGCGCGAGCGCCTGTTCCGGGCTCAGATAGCTGGCCGTGCCGCGGGTCCGGTCGCTCATCGTCTCGTCCGTCACGGCGGTCGGCCCGAGCGCGATGCCGAAGTCGGCGAGCTTGGTCGTGACTGAGGGTCCTGAGATGTGCCCAGAGACCACCGGCTCGGACGCCAGGAGGATGTTCGCGGGCTTCACATCGCGGTGCACGATTCCTGCGGCGTGCGCGTGCTCGAGTGCCTGCGCGAGCTGCTGGCCGACGTCCGCGGCCTGGCCGGGGTCGAGCGGACCTCGGTCGAGCATCGTTGCGAGCGTGACCCCTTCGACCAGCTCCATCACGAGGTAGGCGAGTGGCTCGCGGGCCGGCCCCAGGTCCGCGCCGACGTCGAGCAGCGCCACGAGCCCCGGATGCGCCAGCCCGCCCAGGATGCGCGCCTCGGCCGCGAACCGCCGGATGTCGCGCGGTCGGACGCCGTCCAGGTCGACGACCTTGATCGCGACCGGCCGGGCGAGACGTTCGTCGATGCCGCGGAAGACCGTGCCGGCCCCTCCTCGACCGATGGGCGTGAGCAGCTGGTAGCGGCGGCCCAGCCACCAGTCGCGCAGGCCTGCGGCGTTCAGGGTGCCCACTGCTGTCGACCCCTTCCGAGCGCTCGTCGAGCAGGTGCCCGTGCCGAGTCCGGCGGGGGAATCGCTCCGGTGACCCCACGAAACGCTAAGCCGGACGGCTCCTTCTCGCATCCCGGCGCGATCCGGGCCGACAGGCGACGGAGCCGGTCCAGCCCGATCAGCGCGGTCCGGCCGCCCGCGGGGGCTCGGCTGGTGGGATGATGCTGCCGTGCCCACGACCGTGACCCCGACGTCCGTCGCGCCGTACGACGCGATCCTGCTCTTCTCCTTCGGAGGACCCAACAGTCCGGAGGACGTGCTGCCGTTCCTGCGCAACGTCACTCGCGGCAAGAACATCCCCGACGAGCGGCTCGTCGTGGTGGGCGAGCACTACGCCCACTTCGGTGGTCGCAGCCCGATCAACGCGCAGAACCTCGAGCTGCTCGAGGCGCTGCGCAGCGAGCTCGCCCGGCGCGGTGTGAGCGTCCCGGTCGGGTGGGGCAACCGCAACTGGGAGCCGTACACGCTCGACGCGCTCGCCGGCCTGCGCGCCGAGGGTGCCGAGCGGGTCCTCGCGATCGTCACGAGCGCGTACGGCTCCTACTCCGGCTGCCGTCAGTACCGCGAGCACCTCGCAGCGACGCTCCTCGGCCTCGGCGCGACGACGCCCACGGGCAACGACGGCGACGCGGGACTCGTCGTCGACAAGCTCCGGCACTACCTCAACCACCCCGGATTCGTGCGTGCCAACGCGGACGCGGTCGTGGAGGCGTACGCGACGCTCGCCGAGCGCACCGGTCGCTCGCCCGCCGAGGCGGCTGCTGCGCCGCTCGTCTTCGTCACGCACTCGATCCCCACGACGATGAACGAGGCGTCGGGCGCGCAGCGGCCCAGCTACCTCGACCAGCACCTCGATGTGGGTGCGCTCGTCGCGGCGCAGGTCGGTGAGCGGCTCGGGCACCCGGTGGAGTGGACGCTCGCGTTCTGCTCGCGCTCGGGCCCGCCGAGCCAGCCATGGCTCGAGCCCGACGTGAACGACCTGCTCACCGAGCGAGCGGCGGCCGGGATGCAGTCCGTCGTGCTCGCCCCGATCGGGTTCGTCTCGGACCACATGGAGGTCGCGTTCGACCTCGACATCGAGGCGCTCGCGACCGCGCGCGAGCTCGGGATCGATGCCGTGCGCGCCGGCACCGCGGGGACCCGGGCGCCGTTCGTCGAGGGTCTCGTCGATCTCGTGCTCGAGCGCGCCGCAGCCGAGCGGGGCGAGGACGTGGTTCTCGAGACGGTCGGCGCGTTCGACGCCTGGCCCGACGTGTGCCGTCCCGGCTGCTGTCGAGTGCGAGCCGGGGTGGACAGCGGCGTGCCCGCCGCGTGCGGCTCGGACGACCCCACGACCGCGGCCGACCCGGCCGACCCGGCCGCTCATACCGCGCACGCCGGACCGCACGACGACACCTCGACGACAGGAGCGCGACGATGAGCACGCACGCAGGACCCGCCGAGCACGGCACCCCCGGTGCGCACGGCGCCGCGCCCGAGTCGGTCAACGCCTCGATCCGCTACGCGATGTTCTCGGTGTTCGCGCTCGAGGAGGCGCTGCCCGAGGATGACGACGAGCGCGCGCAGCTCGTCGCCACCGCCGAGTCCGCGGTGCGTGACGGCGTCCCCGGTCGACCCGCGGGCGACCTGGTCGTGCGCGGTTGGTACGACGTGTCAGGCCTCCGTGCCGACGCGGACCTCATGGTGTGGTGGCACGGCGACAGCATCGAGGCCGTCCAGGGCGCCTACCAGCGTCTGCGCGCGAGCGAGCTCGGCCGCCACCTGCTGCCCGTGTGGTCCGTCGCCGCGCTGCACCGGCCCGCGGAGTTCAACCGGTCCCACATCCCGGCGTTCTTGGCCGGCGAGGACGCCGGTTCCTACCTCTGTGTCTACCCGTTCGTCCGCTCCTACGAGTGGTACCTGCTGCCCGACGCGGAACGCCGCGACCTGCTCATCGAGCACGGCCAGGCCGCCAAGGACTTCGCCGACGTCCGCGCCAACACCCTCGCGGCATTCGCGCTCGGCGATTACGAGTGGATCCTCGCGTTCGAGGCTGAGCAGCTCGACAGGATCGTCGACCTCATGCGCGAGCTGCGCGCGACCGAGGCACGGCGTCACGTCCGTGTCGAGGTGCCGTTCTACACGGGCCCCCGAGTGAGCCTCACCGAGTGGGCCGACCGGCAGCCGCGCGACGCCTGAGCCGGGGGCGCCAGGGTGCGATCGCCTCGACCTGCGCGCGGGTTGATGCGCGTGCCATGATCGGGCCATGAAGCGTCTCGCGGGCTCGACGTGGCGGTTCGACGACGTCGACGGGGTGCCCGTAGCGCTGGCGCCCGACCGCGCGCGGCCCGAGCTCACGTTCGAGGACGACGGCCAGGTGTTCGGAACCGGTGGGGTCAACCGGTTCCGCGGCACCTACACGCTCGACGGCGACCGGCTCACGTTCGGCCCGCTCGCGACCACGCAGATGGCGGGGATCCCTGACCACGAGTCCCGCGAGCGCGCCGTCCTCGAGCTGCTGGGTGGCGCCCCGACCGTCCGGGTCGACGGTGACGTGCTGGTGCTCGTCGACGCGGCTGGCCGCGCGTCACGGCTGACGCGCGTGCGGTCCGACGGCGTCAGCTAAGACCGCCGCCGTCCAGACGACCCGCACCGAGACCTGGCCAGAGCTCGGCGAGCGACTCCAGGGTGTGCACCCGGGTGGCCACGTCGAACGCCGTGGACGTCACCAGGAGCTCGTCGGTGGCCCGGGCGAGGCGTGTCGTCGCGAGGAGCGCGTCTCGGCTCGTCGCGCCCATCGAGACGGGGGAGGTGTCGAGGACTCCCACCGGGATCGTCCGGGACGCACCGGGTCTTGCTGCCCCGGCCGCGAGGACTGATGCCTCGGCAGGTTCGGGGAGGGCACGGTTGAGGTCGATCCGACGGGGGAGTTCACCTGGACAGCAACGCTCCGACCGGTCTGCCCCCATCCCGCTGCCATGAGTCAGGGGTACAGGCCGCGGATCTGGTGGGCTTCTGCGACGCGCCGGACGCCGATCATCATCGCCGCGTCCCGCAGGGACAACCCGTGCGTGCGTGCAGCCTCGGCGACCGCGGAGTAGGCCTCGAGCATCCGGTGCTCGAGGCGCTCTTCGATCTCGCGCTCGGTCCACCAGTACGCCTGGTTGGCCTGGACCCATTCGAAGTACGAGACGACCACACCGCCGGCGTTCGCGAGGATGTCGGGGACGACGACGATGCCACGCTCGGCGAGGATGGCATCGGCGCGCACGGTCGTCGGGCCGTTCGCCGCCTCGACGACCCACGCCGCCTTGACCGACCCCGCCGTCTCGGCGTCCAGCACGCCCTCGACGGCGGCAGGAACCAGGACGTCGACGTCCAGCGCGAGAAGCGTCGTGTTGTCGATCGGCTCGCCACCGGCGAAGCCGACGACCGAGCCCGTCGCGGCGACGTGCGCGAGCAGCGCGGGGACGTCGAGGCCGTCCGAGGCATGCACCCCGCCGTACTGGTCGCTGACCGCGACAACCGTCGCGCCGGCCTCCGCAAAGAACCGTGTCGCGTGCGAGCCGACCTTGCCGAAGCCCTGGACGGCGACGCGCACCTCGGGCAGCGCGACACCGGCGCTGGCCAGCGCGGCGCGCGCCGTGTGCACGACACCCCGAGACGTCGCGGTCGCGCGGCCCAGCGAGCCGCCGACGGCGAGCGGCTTGCCGGTCGCGACCGCGGGGATCGTGTACCCACGGTTGACCGAGAACGTGTCCATGACCCAGGCCATGGTCTGCTCGTCGGTTCCGATGTCGGGCGCCAGGATGTCCCGTTCCGGGCCGATCATTGGCATGATCTCGCTGGTGTAGCGGCGCGTCACGCGCTCGAGCTCCGCCTGGGAGTACCGGCGCGGGTCGATCGTGACCCCACCCTTCGCACCGCCGTAGGGCAGCTCGACGACCGCGCACTTCCACGTCATGAGCATCGCGAGGGCTCGCACCTCGTCGGGGTCGACGCTCGCGGCGTAGCGAAGCCCGCCCTTGCCGGGGCCGCGAGAGATGTTGTGCTGCACGCGGTAGCCGGTGAACAGCTCGGTGCTGCCGTCGTCGCGGCGCAGGGGGATCGACACCGTGATCTCCCGGCGCGGCGTGGCGAGCATCGCGTGCAGCCCGCTGTCGTAGCCGAGGACGTCGACGGCCTTCGCGAGCTGCGCACGGGCCGTTCCGAGCGGGGAAGGACGCTCGACGAGGGGGGCGGCGGACTCCGTCATGCGGGTGTGCCTCCAGGCGCGATCCGGACCGGTCGCGGACGGCCGGGCTGCACGGTACCGGCGTGTCCGTCGGCACCGTTGCCGACCGCCCGATCCGCGCTCGTGCCTACCCTGCCACGACGATCGACCAGTTGGTCAGGCCGACCCGCGGATGACGAGCTCGGGCGCGAAGATGAGCGGCTCTCGGTCGCCCCCGCCGTGCAGCTGGTCGAGGAGGCGTGCACCGGCGGCCCGGGCCATCGCGATGACGGGCTGGATCACCGTCGTGAGCGGGGGGTTCGTGGAGGTTGCGACACCGACGTTGTCGTAGCCGACGATGGCGATGTCGCCCGGCACGTCCCGGCCGAGCTCGGCCAGCACGCCCATCGCGCCGACGGCCATCAGGTCGGACGCGACGAACAGTCCGTCGATGTCGGGGTGCGCGGCGAGGAGCCGTCGGGCAGCGGCCGCACCCGAGGTGATCGTGAAGTCGCCGTGCACGACGGCGTCCTCCGACAGCCCGGCGGCACGGACGGCGTCGCGCCAACCCGTCAACCGGTCGATTCCGGCCGACATGTCGAGTGGACCGGCGATGGTCGCGAGGCGTCGCCGACCGATGCTGATGAGCCGTTGCGTGGCGATCCGACCGCCCTCGACGTTGTCGGTGTCCACGTACTGCGCGTCGCTCTCGGCCGACAACGGGCGGCCGACGAATACGTTGGGGAGGCCGGACAGCTGCAGGGCGCGGTCGAGCTCGTCGTCGCGGTGGTGCGAGACGACGATCGCGCCGTCGACGTGTCCGTTGCGGAGGTAGCGGATCGTCCGGGCGCTGTCACCCGGACGGGCGATCACCAGGACGAGCTGCATCTCGGAGTCGGCGAATGCCGTGCTGAGCCCGTTGAGCATCCCGGCGAAGAAGGGGTCGGACAGGACCCGCTCGTCCGGCTCGGGGACGACGAGCGCGATCGAGTCGGTCCGCTTGGTGACGAGCGAGCGCGCGGCGCGGTTCGGCGTGTAGCCGAGCTCGGCGATCGCAGCCTCGACGGCTGCCTGCGCCTCGGGTGAGACCCGGAGGCCACCGTTGATCGCGCGCGATGCGGTCGAACGCGAGACTCCGGCCCGCTCGGCCACCTGCTCGAGCGTGGGCGCGGGGGGCCGTCCGAGCGTCGGTCGGATCGCGTCGTTGTCGATCACCATGGGTCGTCCCCTCGTGAGGCTGACGGAGCAGCGAATCCAGCATGAAGTGGCGGGCGGGACCCGCAGCGCGCGAGCCCCGCCCCAGGGCGATCAGCCCTTGACCGCTCCCTGCATGATGCCCGCAACGAGCTGCCGACCAGCGAAGATGAACACGACGACGAGCGGCACGACCGACAGTGTGACCCCGGCCATGACCAAGGCCATGTCCTTGAAGTAGCTCGACTGCAACAGCTGGACAGCGACTGGCAGTGTCGGGTTGGTGGACCCCAGCACGATGAACGGCCAGAAGAAGTTCGTCCAGGATCCCACGAACGTGAACAGCGCCAGCATCGCGGCCGCCGGCCGCGCCGCGGGGAGCGCTACATGGTAGAAGGTCTGGATCATCGAGGCGCCGTCGACACGCGCGGCCTCGATCAGCTCGTACGGCAAGGCCGCCTCGAGGTACTGGGTCATCCAGAACACCCCGAACGCGGTGACCGTACCCGGCACGATGACCGCCGTGAGCTGCCCGATCCAGCCGAGCTTGGACATCACGATGAACAGCGGGACGATCCCGAGCTGGGTCGGGACGGCCATCGTCGCGATGACGAAGATCAGCAACGGGCCACGGCCGCGGAAGCGGAGCTTCGCGAACGAGTAGCCGGCGAGCGTCGAGAACAGGACGACCGAGGCCGACGTGAGGACCGCGACGACGACGCTGTTGCGGAAGGCCTTCCAGAACTGGATGTTGGAGGTCAGGACGCGGTGCACGTTGTCGAAGAACTCGCCGTGGGGCAGGAGCGAGGGGATCGGGTGCTGCGCGATGGCCCCGGCGTTCGAGCTGGCCAGCAGGAAGGCGTAGTAGAGCGGGTACGCCGAGACCATGAGGACGACGGCAAGGATCACGTAGGTGAGCCAGCCCGCGCGCCGGTCGGAGCCAGCACCGGTCGAGATGTGCCGCCGGCGTGCTGCGGCCCGGGCGGCACCGCGGCCCGCGGTCTGCTGGATGACGGGGATCGAAGGCGCGCTCATCGCTTGGCCTTCCTTCCGGACTTCGGCGCCGAGTCGGTCGAGATCCGGCGGGTGATGGAGAAGTTGACAATGCCCACGGCGACGATGATGAGGAACAGGATCCACGCGACCGCAGCGGCGCGACCGAAGCTCTTCTGGGCACCCCAGCCGAGCTCGTAGAGGTACATCGTCACCGTCAGCCACTGACGGTCGGAGCCGCCCTGCCCGAACTGGTCGTACATGCGGGGCTCGTCGAAGATCTGCAGGCCGCCGATGGTCGACGTGACGACCATGAAGATGATCGTGGGTCGCAGCATCGGGACCGTGATCGAGGTGAACTGCCGGAGTCGGGCGGCGCCGTCGAGGATCGCGGCCTCGTAGAGGTCACGAGGAACTGCCTGCATCGCCGCCAGGAAGATCAGGGTGTTGTAGCCGATCCACCGGAAGTTGACCATCGTCGCGATCGCGAAGTGGCTGGACAGGACGTCCGCGTGCCACCGGACCGAGTCGAGCCCGATGTTGTTGAGGATCGCGTTGATCATGCCGCTCTGGTCACCGAAGAGCTTCGAGAAGATGAGGCTGACAGCGACCGGGGCCACGACGTACGGCAGAAGGACACCCATGCGCCAGAACGAGCGAGCTCGCAGGTTCGCGTCGAGAACGGCGGCCAGCACGATCGCGATGATGATCTGCGGCACCGACGACAGCAGGAAGATGCTGAAGGTGTTGCGGAGCGCGCGCCAGAAGTTCGCCTGCTGGAGCACGAAAGTGAAGTTGTCCAGCCCGACGAACTGGCCCTCGCCGCCGATGAGGTGCCACTGGTGCATCGAGACGTATGCGGTGTAGGCGAGCGGGAACAGACCCACGACCGCGAACAGGATGAAGAACGGCGAGATGTACAGGTAGGGGGAGAGCTTGACGTCCCAGCGCCCCAGCTTCTGGCGCAGGCCCACGCGTCGCGGGTCGCGGTCCGTGGTGCGAACCGGCCGGCTGTCCAGGTTCGTCGTCGAGGTGGCCATCGGAATCCTTCGGGGCGGAGTGAGGTCGAGCGTACGCGGGCGGGGCCGGGCCGGCGGTGTCGAGCACCGCGGGCCCGGCCCGTTCGGGTGTTAGCCCAGTGCCTTCACGGCGTCGGTGAACTTCGCCCAGGAGGCGTCCGCCGTGTCCGTCTTGTCGACGTCAACGCGCGCCAGCGCCTGCTGCATGGCGTCGTTCACGGCGAAGTAGTTCGGGCCCTTGAAGGGAGACACGGTCACCGCGTTGGCACGGTTCGCGAGGATCTCGCCGGTCGGGGCGTTGTTGAAGAAAGCGTTCTTGACACCGAGGAGGTCGGCGCTCTTGAGGGCAGCGACCTGGCTCGGGAACGTGCCCTTGTACGTGAACGCCTTGATCTGCTGCTCAGGAGCGGTGAGCCATGCGGCGAGGGCCTTGGCCTCCTCCGGGTGCGCACCCTGCACCGGGACGGTCAGGAACGAGCCGCCCCAGTTGCCGCCGCCGCCGGGGAAGACATCGGCGATGTCCCAGCCCGTGACGCCCTTGGCGTTGCCCGAGATGACACCGAGCATCCAGCCCGGGGCGAGCATCGTGGCGAAGCCGTTCTTCTGGAACGAGGCGGTCCAGTCCGGGCTCCACTGGCCGAGGTGAGCCGACAGCTTGTCGTCCACCGCGGCCTTGAGGACCTGGTCGTAGATCTTCTTGACGTCCGCGTTGTCCGCCGCGACGATCTTCTTGGAGGACGGGTCCTCGTACGCGGCCTTGACCTGGTTGATCATGCCCTGGTACGTCGCGCCGGCCGAGTCGAAGAACGGCACGCCGGTGCCCTTCGCAGTGAACTGCTTGCCGACCTCGAAGTACTTGTCCCAGGTAGCGTCCTTGCCACCGAACAGCTTGGCGACCTCGGCGCGGTCCGTCGGCAGGCCTGCGGCCTTGAAGAGGTCGGCGCGGTAGGCGATGCCCTCAGGGCCGACATCCGTGCCGTAGCCGATGAGCTTGCCGTCGGGCGAGGTGGCCTGATCGGACTTCCACTTGAGCCAGCGGCCCTTCGTGTCGTCCGACTTCAGGTCGACGAACTTGTCGGGGTACTGCAGGAGCTCGGGGAGCCAGTCGACCTCGATGGCCTCGATGTCCGACAGGCCGGAGCCCGCGGCGAGCTTCGTGTTCATGTTGTCGCGGGCCTCGTTCGACGTCGCGGCCTTGACGGGCTCGATCGTGATGTTCGGGTGCAGCTTCGTGTACGCGTCGTACAGCGAGCCGGCGGGGTCGTCGTAGCCGAACTCGTTGAACGTCGCGACCTTCAGCGTGATCTTCTCGGTGCTGGCTGCTGTCGTGGCCTTCTCGGTCGCGGCCGGCGTGGTGGATCCGCCCGAGCTGCACGCGGTGGCGAGGAGGGCGATGCCCGTGACCCCGGCCGCGGCTGCCCACATCTTGCGTGTGGTCTTGCGCACTGTGACTCCCTTGTCGTTCGGACGGCGTCCTCGCCGCACCTGAGGGTGTTCGCTGATCGCACCGCCACATGGGGCGCGGACGAGCAGCGGACGTGGGCCGTGTGGGCCCTCGCGTGGGAGCGATGCCGCACCTGTGCGGGAGCGTTCCCACGCGCTGCGCTGAACTCTGGTCCGGTGCTGGTCGCGTGTCAAGGAGGGGGTGGTCCGAATGGGTGTGGTAGCGATCCCACGGCTGCGTATCTGCAGGTCAGAGACCTGAGCGTCGCAAGCGTGTTATCGAATTGTTACGCCTCGCCACCCGTTCCGTGACCTTCCAGCCAACGTGCAGCAACGACGCCTTCGACGGAGAGCGCGTCACGGATCGCGTCGGCGGCAGCGGATTCGACGGCGCCGGCGAACAAGGGGATGCCGGCCTTGAGCTCGCCGTCGTACGTCAGGGTCGACACCGAGCCGTGCGCCGCGAGCACCATCGTCCCCGTCAGGCGCACCGGAGCACCCGTGATCTCGACGACGACCGT
>JAYTSH010000166.1:0-4780 GCA_043745755.1 Cellulomonas sp.
GTCGTGAAGTCGCTCGGGACCGAGGACCGAGAGGAGTCGCGGTTCGCGGAACGAGCGATGCGCCTGCGCGACGCGAACGTCCGGCTGGGCGTCGTCCGCGCTGTCTTCGACCCGGTGATGGACCTTCTGCCCGGGCTCGGGACGCTGCTCGTGCTGGTCGTCGGCACGGAACGCGTCGCCGTGGGCGCCGTGAACACCGGGGACATCGTTGCGGCCGCGTACCTCCTGACGCTGCTCGCCGTGCCGGTCCGCGCGTTCGGCTGGGTGCTGGGTGACCTGCCCCGCGCCCTGGTCGGTTACGAGCGCATCGCCGGCGTGCTGGACGCCGGTGGCGAGCCGGCGCACGGCGACCTGCGGCTGCCCGCGAACGGCCGCGGTGCACGGGTCGAGCTCCGCGGTGTCGGTGTGCGGATTCCGGTCCGACCGAGCCTGCCGCTGAGGGCATCCGACCCGGACCACGCGGTCCTGCTCGAGGACATCGACCTCGACCTGGCGCCGGGCCGCACTGTCGCGCTCGTCGGGCCGACCGGTGCCGGCAAGACCACGCTCGTCACGCTGCTCAACCGCCTGTGGGACCCGACGTCGGGCACGGTCCTGATCGACGGTGTCGACGTCCGGGACGTCCGCCCGGCCGACCTCGCCGCGCAGGTCGCACTCGTCGCGCAGTCGGCGTTCATCTTCGAGGACACGGTGCGCGGCAACGTGACGCTGTGCGACGACGAGGAGCCCGGTGCCCCGACGGACGCCCAGGTCTGGGCCGCGCTGCGCCTCGCGCGCGTCGACGGAGTCGTGTCCGCGCTGCCGGGCGGCCTCGACGCGCCGCTCGGGGAGCGCGGCTCGAGCCTGTCGGGCGGCCAGCGGCAACGGCTCGCGCTCGCCCGGGCGCTCGTGCGGTTGCCTCGTGTGCTGGTGCTCGACGACGCGACGTCCGCAGTCGACCCCCGCGTGGAGCAGCAGATCCTCACGGGCCTGCGGACCGCCGCGCCGGGCGACGGCCGCGACTTCGCCCCGACGGTCGTCATGGTCGCCTACCGCATGTCCTCGGTGCTGCTTGCCGACGATGTCGTGCACCTCGACGCCGGGCGGGTCGTGGACCGCGGCACGCACGACGAGCTGATCGCGCGCGACCCGGGATATCGCGACCTTGCGACCGCCTACGAGCGCGAGTCCGAGCGCCGCACCGCCGAGGCAGATCCCGACTCCGAGCCGCAGGGGCTGACGACGCAGGAGGCGGACCGGTGACGGACGCGGACAGGACGGCGGACCACACGATCGGCTCGTCGGGGACTCTCGGCGTGTGGGCGACCCTGCGCCGCGGCGTGCAGGTCTCGCCCCAGCTTCTCGAGGGGTTCCGGGTCACGATGCTCCTCGCCGTGCTCGCGGCGTGCGGGCGCATCCTGGTCCCGATCGCCGTGCAGCAGACCATTGACGGCGGAGTGCTCGCGTCTGGCGGCCCCGACGTGGCGCGGGTCGCCGTCCTCGCCGTCCTCGCGGCCCTCGGCCTGCTGCTGGGCGGTGCCTGCGCGGCGGTCGTCAACGTGCGGCTCTTCCGGGCGAGCGAGAGCGGGCTCGCGACGCTGCGGGTGAAGGCGTTTCGGCACGTGCACGAGCTGTCGATCCTCACCCAGGACTCCGAACGCCGCGGTTCACTGGTCTCGCGTGTGACGTCCGACGTCGACACCATCTCGCTTTTCGTGCAGTGGGGCGGCATCATGCTGCTCGTCTCGATCCTGCAGATCGCGGTCGCGACGGCGCTCATGGCGGTGTACTCGTGGCAGCTCACGGTCCTCGTGTGGCTGTGCTTCGTCCCCCTGCTCGTCGTCCTGAGGCCGCTGCAGAAGCGTGTCAACGTCGCCTACACGCGCGTGCGGGAGCGCGTGGGCGCGCTGCTCGGCGCGATCTCCGAGGCTGTGGTCGGTGCCGAGACGATCCGGGCGTACGGCGCCCAGGCACGCACGCAGCGGCGCATCGACACTGCGATCCTCGCGACCCGCGACGCGGCGGTGCGGGCCCAGAACCTCGTGTCCCTCGTGTTCTCGAGCGGCGTGCTCGTCGCCAACCTCGTCCTCGCCGTCGTCGTGGTGGCCGGCACGTACCTGGGGGTCGCGGGCACGCTGTCGGTCGGCAAGCTGCTGGCGTTCTTGTTCCTCGTCCAGCTGTTCACCGGTCCGGTGCAGATGACGACCGAGGTGCTGAACGAGCTCCAGAACGCCGTCGCGGGCTGGCGCCGGGTTCTCGCCGTCATCGACACCCCCGTCCAGGTGGTCGACGCGGGCGACGCCGGCGTCGTGTCGCCGCGAGGGCCCGCGACCATCGAGCTGCGCGGAGTCGGCTTCGCGTACCCGGACGGTCCGCCCGTCCTGAGCGGCGTCGACCTCACGATCCCGGCACGGACGTCGGTGGCCGTCGTCGGCGCCACCGGGTCGGGCAAGACGACCGTCGCGAAGCTGATCGTCCGTCTCCTCGACCCCACCGACGGCCAGGTGCTGCTGGACGGCGTCGACCTGCGGGACATCGGGCTGGCCGAGCTCCGAGGGCGCGTCGTCATGGTGCCGCAGGAAGGATTCCTGTTCGATGCGACCCTGCTCGAGAACGTCGTGTACGGGCTGCCGGGTGCGGACGCCGCCGGGCACGAGCCGGCTGTGCGCGTCGCCGTGGCGAACCTCGGCCTGACCGGCTGGCTCGACGGGCTGCCGCAGGGCCTCGCGACCCCGGTGGGACAGCGCGGGGACCGGCTGTCCGCGGGCGAACGTCAGCTCGTCGCGCTCGTGCGCGCCTACCTGGCCGAGGCCGACCTGCTCGTGCTCGACGAGGCCACCTCCGCGGTCGACCCTGCGACCGAGGTGCGGATCGCACGCGCCCTTGACTCGCTCAAGCACGGGCGCAGCACCGTGACGATCGCGCACAGGCTCTCCACGGCGGAGGCGTCCGACCTCGTCGTCGTCATCGACGCAGGCCGCGTGGTTGACGTCGGCCACCACACCGACCTCGTCGCTCGAAGAGGCATCTACGCCGCGATGCACCGGTCGTGGGTCTCCCAGACACGGTGACCCGGGGGCGCCGTGGCAAGATCGCGGGGTGCCCGACCAGCTCGCACCTGCCGCCGCCCCGTCGACCGTCCCGGTCGCGTCGACCTCGTCGGCGCTCGACCCTGAGATCGCCGTGCGGCTCAAGCGCGACGGCGCCGGTCTCGTCGCTGCGGTCGTGCAGCAGCACGACACCGGTGAGGTCCTCATGGTCGGCTGGATGGACGACGAGGCGCTTCGGCGGACCCTCACGAGCGGGCGCGTGACGTTCTGGAGCCGGTCGCGGAGCGAGTACTGGCGCAAGGGTGACACGTCCGGGCACGCGCAGTACGTGAAGTCGGTCGCCATCGACTGCGACGGCGACGCGCTGCTGGTCCGCGTCGACCAGGTCGATGCCGCCTGCCACACGGGTGCGCGCACGTGCTTCGACGCGGGCGGCCCCCTGCCCGTCGTCGTCGGCGACCGCCCCTCCTCCGATGTCCCGTCGAACCCTGAAGGAGCCTCATGACCGCGCCCGCTGCCGCGACCACCCCGGTGCAGGTCCCGTGGGGCTCGACGTGGCCGGCGCTCGCGGACTTCCGCACCCTCGCCTTCGACCGTCGGGTGATCCCGGTCGTCCGACGGCTCCTCGCTGACGACGTCACGCCCGTCGGCCTGTACCGCACGCTCGCCAGCGGGCGTCCAGGCACGTTCGTGCTGGAGTCCGCCGAGCAGGACGGCACGTGGTCGCGCTACTCGTTCATCGGCGTCAACTCGCGCGCGACACTGACGACCCGCGCCGGAGCGGCGGTCTGGAGCGGCGACGTGCCGGTCGGGGTCCCGCTCGACGGCGCGCCTCTCGACGTCCTGGCCGAGACCCTCGAGGTCCTACGGACACCGGCGGTACCCGGGCTGCCACCACTCACGAGCGGGCTGGTCGGGGCGCTCGGGTGGGACATCGTGCGCCAGTGGGAGCCGACGCTGCCCGCGGCGGCGCCCGAGGAGCTCGGTGTGCCCGAGATGACGCTGTGCCTCGTGAGCGACCTCGCGGTGGTGGACCATCTCGACGGCTCGGTGTGGCTCGTCGCGAACGCGATCAACTTCGACAACACCGACGCTCGCGTGGACGAGGCATATGCCGACGCCGTCGCGCGGCTCGAGGCGATGCAGGACGCCTTGCAGCACCCCGCTCCGCCGGCGGCCGCGGTGCTCGCCGACTCGAGCGAGCCCGAGCTGGAGTTCCGCTCGACACGCGCGCAGTTCGAGGCGTCGGTGCGCACCGGGCAGGAGGCGATCCGCGACGGCGAGGTCTTCCAGGTCGTCCTCTCGCAGCGTCTCGACCTCGACTGCCCCGCCGAGCCGATCGACGTGTACCGCGTGCTGCGGACGATCAACCCGAGCCCGTACATGTACTACCTGCAGCTGCAGGACGCGGACGGCAAGGACTTCGCCGTCGTCGGCTCGAGCCCCGAGACGCTCGTCAAGGTCACGGACGGCCGTGTCGTGACGTTCCCGATCGCTGGTTCACGGCCCCGCGGCGCGACGCCCGAGCAGGACCTGGCGCTCGCGGACGAGCTGCTCGCGGACCCCAAGGAGCGTGCCGAGCACATCATGCTCGTCGACCTGTCCCGCAACGACCTCGTCAAGGTCTGCGAACCGGCGAGCGTGGAGGTCGTCGAGTTCATGGCGGTCAAGCGCTTCAGCCACATCATGCACATCTGCTCGACGGTCGTCGGGCATCTCCGCGAGGGGGCGACCGCGCTCCAGACACTGAT
>JAYTSH010000167.1:0-1876 GCA_043745755.1 Cellulomonas sp.
CGTTGCCGACGTTCGGGTCGCCGATCTTGAGAACGATCGCGTCGGCCGTGTCCTCGCGGTTGACCTGCGCCGAGGCGACGCCGTCGCCGGAAGCCGAGATCGACGAGATCCGGAAGAGGCGGTCCGGGGTGTCGTTCCCGGCGATCTGCTGCCGGATCGGGAGGGTCAGGTACGGACCATGACCCGGGGTGTCGCCGAAGTCGAAGTCGAGTTCCAGCCGGACCTTCGCGGTCCCGTCGGCGCTGACGGCGACGTCCGCGTGGTAGCGCGTGATGTGCTGACCGGTCGTCGCGGCCTGGGCAGCGGCCGCGGTGGCGAGCCCGACCCCTGCGACGCCGAGCATGGCCACGATCGCGGCGAGCACGGCAAGCAGGCGCCGGGCGACCGACCGGTTACTGCCCACGTCCCCCGCCGCGACCGCGTGGGTACCGCTCTGGACCTCTGTGCCCATGACTACCTGTCTCGCTTCTCCCTGATCGCCCGCTGCGACTCCAGGTTGTCCTGTCGCTCGCGAAGCGCCTGACGCTTGTCGTACTCCTTCTTGCCACGCGCGAGCGCGATCTCGACCTTGGCTCGCCCGTCGAGGAAGTACAGCGCGAGGGGCACGATCGTCTGGCCCTTCTCCCGTGTCTTCGACTCGAGGCGGTCGATCTCGGTTCGATGCAGCAGGAGCTTGCGCTTGCGGCGCGGTGCGTGGTTGGTCCAGGTGCCCTGCGCGTACTCGGGGATATGGACACCCTCGAGCCACGCCTCGCCGTTCTCGACCTCGCACCAGCTGTCGACGAGGGATGCGCGGCCGGCCCGGAGCGCCTTGACCTCGGTGCCCATCAGCACGATGCCCGCCTCGAACACGTCCTCGATGATGTAGTCGTGACGCGCCTTGCGGTTGGACGCGACGAGCTTGCGCCCACTCTCCTTGGCCACCGACCCGCCCTCCTCGTGCTCGCCGGTACCGACGTACCGGCGTCCGAGACTACAGCCCGAGCAGCGGCCGAGGATTGACGGTCGCGCCGTTCACGTAGACCTCGAAGTGCAGGTGGCACCCCGTCGAGTCGCCCGTCGTCCCCGAGTAGCCGAGCAGCGTCCCCTGGTTCACCTGCTGGCCCGCGCCCACCGCGAAGCTCGACATGTGGTTGTAGCTCGCCATGAGCGAGTTCCCGTTCACGTAGCCGTGGTCGACCATCACCTGGTTGCCGTACCCGTTGAGCAACCGGGTCCACTGGACCGTGCCGGACCGGGCTGCGTAGATCGGCGTGTTGCAGCCCGTCTGCAGATCGATGCCGGCGTGGAGCCGCCAGATGTGCAGCACGGGGTGGAATCGCATGCCGTACTCGGAGTTGACCTGGATCGGGTTCACGGACGTCGGGTTCGCAAAGAGGCTGTTGCCGATCGGCCCGGACGGCGCAACCTTCTTGCCGGCAGCCTTGGCCGCGGCCTCCCGCGCGGCACGCTGGTCCGCGATGATCTGCGCGAGCTGGCTGGCCAGCTGGGCCGCCTCGGCGTCGACAGCATCCTGCTCCGCCTGAACCTGGGTCTTCTGACTCTCGATGACCGCCTGCTTCGCGGCCTGGTCGACGATGAGCTTGCGGATCTCGGCGGTACGCGCCGCTGCCGCAGCCCGTGCCTGGTCGGCCTCGACGACCTTCTGGTCTGCCTCGGCCTTGAGCTCGGTGACCCGCGTGCGGATCGCCTCGAGCCGCGCCTGGTTGTTGCGGTCCTGGGCCTCGATCTGCCGCAGCGCGTCGAGCGACTGGCTCTGCGTCCGCATCGCGGTCGCCACGAGCCCGTACTGCTGGATGAAGTCCTCGGTGCTCTGCGCGTCCAGCACGATGCTCACGCTCGAGACGCTGCCGCCGCCCTTGTACGCCTCGCGGGC
>JAYTSH010000168.1:0-9772 GCA_043745755.1 Cellulomonas sp.
GCGCGCCGGGCGTGGGCTGCCCGTTCTGCCGCATCCCGACCCTGACCGACGAGCAGGGCCTCGTCGTCGCGCGCGGAGCTGTCGCGTACGTCGTGCTCACCCTCTACCCGTACAACTCCGGCCATCTGCTCGTGTGCCCCTACCGGCACGTCCCGGACTACACCGACCTGACCCCCGACGAGGTCGTCGACATCTCGGCCCTGACGCAGACCGCGATGCGTGTCACGCGCGAGGTCATGGCGCCGCACGGCTTCAACCTGGGCATGAACCAGGGCGACGTCGCGGGTGCTGGGATCGCTGCTCACCTGCACCAGCACGTCGTCCCGCGCTGGGTGGGCGACTCGAACTTCCTGCCGATCGTTGCTCAGACGCGTGCCCTGCCCGCGCTGCTGGCAGACACGCGGGCCCGGCTGGCTGCCGCCTGGCCCACCGAATCGAAGGGATGATTGCCGCGTGCTCAATCGCCTGCGGAGCTTCATGACGACGCTCTGGACCCCGCTCGCCGACCTCCTGATTCGCCGGGGTGTCTCACCGGACGCCGTGACGATCACCGGCACGGTCGGCGTCGTCGTCATGGCGCTCTGGTTGTTGCCGACCGGGCATCTGCTGGCAGGCGCCCTGATGATTGCGGTATTCACCCTCACGGACTCACTCGACGGGGTCATGGCGCGCCGTGCGGGGCGCTCGGGCCCCTGGGGCGCGTTCCTCGACTCGACGCTCGACCGGTTCGCTGATGCGGCCATCTTCTCGGGCCTTGTCCTGTGGTCCATCGGCCGCGGCGACGACCGGCCGACTGCCGTTCTTGCACTCGCGTGCCTCGTCCTGGGATCGGTCGTTCCCTACGCCCGCGCCCGCGCCGAGGGCCTCGGCATGACCGCGGCGATCGGCATCGCCGAGCGGGCCGACCGCCTGGTCCTTGTGCTCGTCGGCACGTTCCTGGTCGGTCTCGGCCTCCCGGTCGCCGTGCTCACGGTCGTGCTCGCGTTGCTCGCTGTGGCATCGGCCGTGACGGTGGGCCAGCGCGTGGCGACCGTGCGCCGGCAGTCGAGGGTCGCCCAGTGAGGCGACCCGACACGGGCCGGCTGGCTGTCATGGGGCTGCGTGCCGCGGGCAGCGTCCCCGGCGGGATCGTCCGAGCGCTGTGCGCGGCGGCCGCCGACGCGGCCTGGCTTGCTCACGGTGGTGGAGTGCGGCAGCTTGAGGCGAACCTGCGTCGAGTGCGTCCCGACCTGCGACCGCGGGAGCTGAGGCGTCTGAGCAGGGCAGGCATGCGCTCATACCTGCGCTACTACGGTGAGGTCTTCGCGCTTGCGTCGCTGACGCGCGACCAGATCGAGGCGCGCGTGCGGACGACAGGGCTCGAGCGCTACGCCCCGCTGCTCGACGCGGGCGAGACGATCGTTCTCGGTCTCGGCCACCTGGGGAACTGGGACCTGGCGGGGGCCTGGGCGACCCCCTACGTCGAGCGGGTCGTGACGGTGGCCGAGCACCTCGAACCCGAAGAGCTCTTCCAGGAGTTCCTCGGCCTGCGCGAGCGCCTGGGCCTCACGATCATCCCGCTGAAGAAGAATGGCGGCGACGTGTTCCGCGACCTCGTGCGCGCGGTGCGCGACGGCTCGGGCCTGCTCCCGCTGCTCGCCGACCGGGACCTCACGGCGCGCGGCATCGAGGTCTCGATGTTCGGTGAGGTGGCGCGCGTCGCCGCCGGACCCGCCGCACTCGCGGTCGCGACAGGTGCGCGCCTCGCCGGGACCTCGATCTGGTATGAGCGCCTGCACGGCGCGCGCCGCCGTGCCGCCGGGTCGCCGTGGGGCATCGTCGTCGAGTTCGGCGATCTCCTGGCGGTACCGACCGCGGGCACCCGCGCCGACCGGGTCCAGGCCCTCACCCAGGCCTGGGTCGACGAGCTCGCGCGCGGCATCGCGGCACACCCGCAGGACTGGCACATGCTGCAGAAGGTCTGGGTCGACGACCTCGATGCCGACCGGTATGCCGCGACTCTCGCGGCACAGGAGCGCGACGCGTGAACGCGCCGAAGGCCGCCGGCCGTGACCGGCCGTTGCGCGTCGGCATCGTGTGCCCCTACTCGTTCGACGTCCCCGGGGGAGTCCAGTTCCACGTCCGGGACCTGGCCGAGGCGCTCATCGCGCGCGGTCACACCGTGTCGGTGCTCGCCCCCGCCGATGACGACACCCCGATCCCCGAGTACATGACGTCAGCCGGTCGGGCCGTACCGGTGCGCTACAACGGAGCTGTCGCCCGGCTGACGTTCGGACCTGTGACGGCGGCACGCGTGCGTCGATGGCTCGTGGCGGGCGAGTTCGACGTGCTCCACCTGCACGAGCCCGTCACCCCGTCGCTCGGCATGCTCGCGCTGTGGATAGCCGACGGACCGATCGTCGCGACCTTCCACACGTCCCTCGTGAGGTCGAGACCACTTCAGATGGCCTACCCGCTGGTGAGGCAGTCGATGGAGAAGATCTCGGCGCGGATCGCGGTGTCCGAGGACGCGCGCCGCACGCTCGTCGAGCACCTGGGCGGCGACGCCGTCGTGATCCCCAACGGTGTCAACGTCGAGGCGTTCACGAGCGCCCGGCCCGACGATCGTTGGCGCGGAACGGCCGACGCCCCCACTGTCGCGTTCCTCGGTCGGCTGGACGAGCCGCGCAAAGGGCTGGATGTGCTGCTCCGGGCCGTGCCCGAGGTCCTGGCTGTCCATCCCGGCACGCGCTTCCTGGTCGCGGGTCGCGGCGAGACCGGTCCCGACGAGGCACGTGAGCTGATCGGCGATGCCGCCCGAGCCGTGGAGTTCCTCGGCGGGATCACCGACGAGGAGAAGGCGAGCCTGCTCGCGTCGGTTGACGCGTACTGCGCTCCTCAGACCGGGGGCGAGAGCTTCGGGATCGTGCTCGTCGAGGCGATGAGCGCCGGGACCCCGGTCGTCGCGAGTGATCTCGGAGCATTCCGCCGGGTGCTCGAGGAAGGCACCGCCGGCGTGCTGTTCCGCACCGGCGACCCGGCCGACCTGGCTCGAACGCTCTTGCGCGTGCTCGACGACGCCGCACTGCGCGAGAAGCTGGTCGAGTCCGCGCGCTCCGCGGTCCGCCGGTACGACTGGTCGTCGGTCAGCCACGAGATCCTGACCGTCTACGACATGGTCGCGGGCGGTCGCGTCGAGCCGGTCCGAGAGGACCCGTCGTCGCGTCGCGGCGGATGGCACCTCGACCGTCGTCGGAGTCGAGGTGATGAGCGATGAGCTGGTCGGAGATCGTCGTCGTGGTCGGCGCGGTGGTGCTGCTCGTCGGATGGCGCCTGTGGGTGTCGGCCTCGCGACTGGACCGGCTCCACCGCAAGGCGGCGTCGTCCCGCGCGGTCGTCGACGCTCAGCTGCTGCGGCGCGCCTCCGCCGCCGCCAACTTGGCAGCGTCGGGCCTCATGGACCCGGTGAGCTCGCTGCTGGTCGGCGAGGCCGCCTGGGCAGCGATCGGGGCCGGCAGCAGCTCGGTCGAGGCGTTGGCACAGATCTCTGGCCAGCTGAACGAGCTCGACGGCGGGCTTGGCGACGCGGCCGACCCGGAGTGTCCCTTGACGCCGCCTGTCGACGTCGGCCTCGTCGAGAGCGAGCTGTCGTCGACCCTGCGAGCCGCGCTCGACGACGCGCACGAGGTCACCGACATGCGCGGAGAGCTCGGCGGCGACGAGCTCGTGTCGGCGCTCGCCGACGCCTGGTACCGGGCACAGCTCGCGAGGCGGTTCCACAACGAGGCCGTCGCCCAGACTCAGCGCGTCCGCCGTGGCTGGCCGGTGCGTGCGTTCGGGCTCGCCGGCCGGGCGCCCGTCCCGCAGACGCTCGAGCTGGACGATGCCTGGCCGCAGGCGCTCGGTCGGCCCGGGCAGCCGGCGAACGCCCCCGGACGGGTCGAGCCGACAGTCTAGGATGGACGGATCGGGCGCGTCCGGCGGGCCCGGCCCCCAGCCCCGACCCTGATCTGTGAGGCACAGCGTGACCAGCGAGAACACCCAGCCCACCCTCGGCTCGCACGGCCTGGTCGCCGGCGAGGTGGGGACGGCTCGCGTCAAGCGCGGCATGGCCGAGATGCTCAAGGGTGGCGTCATCATGGACGTCGTCACGGCTGAGCAGGCGAAGATCGCCGAGGACGCGGGGGCAGTCGCAGTGATGGCGCTCGAGCGCGTCCCCGCCGACATCCGCGCCCAGGGCGGCGTCGCCCGCATGAGCGACCCCGACCTGATCGACGGCATCATCAACACCGTCTCGATCCCGGTCATGGCCAAGGCCCGGATCGGCCATTTCGTCGAGGCGCAGGTCCTGCAGAGCCTCGGGGTGGACTACATCGACGAGTCCGAGGTCTTGACGCCCGCCGACTACGAGCACCACATCGACAAGTGGGCGTTCACCGTCCCGTTCGTCTGTGGGGCGACGAACCTCGGCGAGGCGCTGCGGCGCATCAGCGAGGGCGCGGCGATGATCCGGTCGAAGGGCGAGGCCGGCACCGGCGACGTCTCGAACGCCACGACGCACATGCGCACGCTGCGTGACCAGATCCGCCGCCTGACGTCGCTTCCCGAGGACGAGCTGTACCTCGCGGCGAAGGAGCTCCAGGCGCCGTACGACCTCGTCAAGGAGATCGCCGTCGCCGGCAAGCTCCCGGTCGTGCTCTTCACCGCGGGCGGCATCGCCACGCCGGCCGACGCTGCGATGATGATGCAGCTCGGTGCCGAGGGTGTCTTCGTGGGCTCGGGCATCTTCAAGGCGGGCAACCCCGCCCAGCGTGCCGCTGCGATCGTCAAGGCCACGACGTTCTTCGACGACCCCGACGTGATCGCCAGCGTCTCGCGCGGGCTGGGTGAGGCGATGGTGGGCATCAACGTCGCCGACCTGCCCGTCCCGCACCGGCTCGCCGAGCGCGGCTGGTGACAGAAGGCCCGCCGCGGGAAGCCCCCGGCGGGCCGACCGCAAGGTCGAGGCTCGGTGCCGAGTGGGTGCTCGGCACGGACGGGCTGCGGTTTCGTCGCGCGGCCCGGGTGATCCTGCTCGACGACTCCGACCGGGTCCTGCTCCTGCGCGGGCATGACGTCGACCAACCCGAGCGCGGCTGGTGGTTCACCGTGGGCGGCGGCATCGACCCGGGGGAGGACGCGCGGGCCGCGGCGGTCCGAGAGGTCCGTGAGGAGACCGGGCTGGTGCTTGATCCGGCCGAGCTGGTCGGACCGGTGTTCACGCGTTCGGCGGTCTTCGACTTCTTCGCCGAGTCGTGCCGGCAGGACGAGGAGATCTTCCTGGCCCGCGTCGTCGTGAGCGCCGACGACGCGGCTCTGAGCCGCGAGGGCTGGACCGAACTGGAGCTGGACGTTCTCGACGAGCTGCGCTGGTGGGAGCTCGACGCGCTGCAGCTGGTGACCGAGGAGGTCTTCCCCGAGGGCCTGGTCGATCTGGTGCGCAGGTTGTTGCCGCGCTGGAACGGCGTCACCCGCCAGCTGTGACGGTGCAACGGCCGGGCCCACCGCGCGGCCGGCGGGTAACACGGCCGTCATGCGGGAGGAATACCGTCACGTGCATGCCCACGTCATCGTCGTCCGTCGTCCGCATGCGCCGTAGCGGGATCCGAGAGCTCATGGAGCTCGCGATGGGAGACCCGGCTGCGATCCGGCTCGAGCTCGGTGAGCCCGACGTGCCGACCGCGCCCCACGTGATCGATGCGGCCGCGCGCGACGCGAGGGCCGGGCACACGAGGTACACGTCGAGCATCGGCGCGCTCGATCTGCGGACAGCTCTCGCCGCCAAGGTCGCAGCCGCGAACGGCGTCACTGCGACGTCGGACGACATCATCGTCACGCATGGCGCGATGAGCGGTCTGGCGATGGCGATGAACGCGTTGACCGGCCCGGGCGACGAGATCCTGCTGCCGGACCCCGAGTTCCCGAACTGGCGCATGGCGGCCGTGGCTGCTGGCGCCGACGTGCGCTGCTACCCGACGCACCCAGAGAACGGGTTCGTCCCGAATCTCGCCGACATCGAGGCCTCGATCACGCCGCAGACCCGGGTCGTCGTCGTGTGCTCGCCGAACAACCCGACCGGTGCCGTCTACCCGCCGGCGCTGCTCGCCGGAATCGTTGCCCTCGCGCGTCGCCACGACCTGTGGGTGTTCGCGGACGAGTGCTACGAGGCGATCACCTTCGGTGTGCCGCACGTCAGCGCCGCGACCTTCGACACCGACGGACGGGTCCTGACGTTCTTCAGCTTCTCCAAGACCTACGCGATGACGGGCTGGCGCCTGGGATACGTTCATGCACGCGACCCGCAGGTCCAGGCCTTGCTCGGTCAGCTCGCGGAGGCCACTGTCGCGTGCCCGTCGTCGGTGAGCCAGCGCGCCGGGCTCGCTGCGCTCATGGGGCCGCAGGTCGCGGTGGCCGACGCGGTCGCGTCGTATCGCGAGCGTCGGGACGCAGCGTTGCGACTCCTCGAGGCACGGAAGGTTCCGTGCGTGCGACCCGACGGCGCCTTCTACCTGATGGTCGATGTCTCGGCAGCCACTCGCGACAGCACCGCCTTCGCGGTCCGGCTGCTCGCGGAGCGGCACGTGGCGGTGTCGCCGGGCAGCGCGTTCGGTGCGGGTGCCGAGGGCATGGTCAGGGTCTCGCTCGCGAGCGAACGGTCAGGTCTGCTCGAGGGCCTCGATCGCCTCGCAGACCTGGTGCACGGGTGGCGCGCGACCTCCGACGAGCTCGGAGCGGCGAACGCTGCGGTCGTGGGATGACCACCTGTCCTTAGGATGTCCGCGTGAGTCCCACGATCGGTGTCCTTGCCCTGCAGGGCGACGTCCGCGAGCACGCCCGCGCCCTGGAGCGCTGCGGAGCCGGAGCCGTGCCCGTGCGGCGCGCCAGGGAGCTGGCGGGCGTCGACGCCCTGGTCCTCCCCGGGGGGGAGTCCACCACGATCGACAAGCTCCTGCGCGCCTTCGACCTGTTCGACCCGGTCCAGGACCGGTTGCGTGCCGGCATGCCCGCCTACGGGTCGTGCGCCGGGATGATCCTGCTCGCGGACCGGCTGCTCGGGGCAGCCGACGGCCAGCAGACCCTGGGCGGTCTGGACATCACTGTGCGCCGCAACGCGTTCGGCCGTCAGGTCGACTCGTTCGAGACGGACCTCGTGATCGACGGCATCGAGGACACCGCCGCCCAGCCCGTGCACGCTGTCTTCATCCGGGCGCCATGGGTCGAGGAGGTCGGCCCCGCCGCGACCGTGCTGGCGCGGGTGGAGACAGGTCCTGCCGCCGGTAGGATCGTCGCGGTGCGGCAGGGTTCACTGCTCGCGACCTCCTTTCATCCGGAGGTCACCGGTGACATGCGCGTGCACCGACTGTTCGTGAAGATCGTCCGCGACAGCTTCTGACGGACGCCCCGGCGTGCCGGGTGCGCAGGGGCCGGGTGGACGGAGACGAAGGGGCACCAACGATGTCGGGTCACTCCAAGTGGGCCACCACCAAGCACCAGAAGGCCGTCGTCGACGCCAAGCGGAGCAAGCTGTTCGCCAAGCTGGTCAAGAACATCGAGGTCGCAGCCCGGACCGGCGGCGGTGACCTCGCCGGCAACCCGACGCTGGTCGACGCGGTCCAGAAGGCCAAGAAGTCGTCGGTCCCGATCGACAACATCAACCGGGCGGTCAAGCGCGGCTCGGGTCAGGAGGCCGGCGGAGCCGACTACCAGTCGATCATCTACGAGGGCTACGGCACCGGCGGGATCGCTGTGCTCGTCGAGTGCCTCACCGACAACCGCAATCGGGCGGCCTCCGACGTGCGCGTCGCGTTCACGCGCAACGGCGGTCAGATGGCAGACCCAGGCTCTGTGTCGTACCTGTTCTCCCGCAAGGGTGTCGTGATCGTCTCCAAGGAGGGCGCGACCGAGGACGCCGTGATGGAAGCGGTCCTTGAGGCTGGCGCTCTCGAGGTCAACGACTTCGGTGACTCGTTCGAGGTCGTCTCCGAGGCGACCGACCTCGTCCAGGTGCGCACAGCGCTCCAGGAGGCCGGGATCGACTACGACTCGGCGGACGTCGTCTTCTACCCCGCGACGCAGATCGCTGTCGATGTCGAGGGTACCCGCAAGATCCTGCGCCTGATCGACGCCCTCGAGGACTCCGACGACGTGCAGAACGTGTACGCGAACTTCGACGCGTCCGACGAGGTCATGGCGGAGCTCGAAGCCGACTGAGCGACCCGCCCGCTGCGCTGCCGCCGCGCCGGGAGCGGACACCTCCCGTACGGATACGACCAGGCTGGGAGACTTGAGCTGTGCGCGTGCTCGGAGTGGACCCCGGCCTGACCCGGTGCGGCCTGGGCGTGGTCGACGGGCTTTCGGGGCGCCGCGTGACGCTCGTCGCGGTTGGCGTCGCGCGGTCGGATCCCGACCTCGACGCGGATCAGCGCCTGCTCCTGATCGCCACGGCCATCGACGAGTGGATCGAGGAGCACGCCCCGGACGCGGTGGCCGTCGAGCGTGTGTTCGCGCAGCACAACGTGGCCACAGTGATGGGAACTGCGCAGGTGGCCGGCATCGCGATGCTGGCCGCTGCCCGGCGCCGGATACCTGTCGCGCTGCACACGCCGAGCGAGGTGAAGGCCGCTGTGACGGGCAACGGTCGAGCGGAGAAGCTGCAGGTGCAGTCGATGGTCGCCCGGCTCCTCTCGCTCGACGAGCTGCCCAAGCCGGCAGATGCGGCGGACGCCCTCGCGCTCGCGATCTGCCATCTGTGGCGACCCGCCGGGGCCCTCGGTGCACCGCAGCGCTCGCCTGGATCGCTCACCGCGGCCCAGCGCGCCTGGGCGAGCGCCGAGCAGGCGGCGCGTCGGGCGTCACGCGGCTGACGGCCCTTGTTACGGTAGCTGCGGCTCGTACAGGTGTTCGGGTCCTCCGGTGGATCGGAGAGACCCCGAGGTGACAGGAGGTCGTCGATGATCGCGTCCGTGCGCGGCACAGTGCTGGCGGTGCGGCTCGACGCGGCGGTGATCGAGGTCGGCGGCGTGGGCATGCTCGTCCATGCGACCCCCGCGACGCTCGCCGGGCTCCGGCAGGGTGCCTCGGCTCAGCTGGCCACGTCGCTCGTCGTGCGCGAGGACTCCCTGACGCTTTTCGGCTTCGCCGACGACGACGAGCGCGAGGTCTTCGAGGTCGTGCAGACAGTGAGCGGTGTCGGGCCACGGCTCGCTCTCGCGATGCTCGCGGTGCACAGCCCCGACGGCCTGCGCCGCGCGGTGGCAGGGGAGGACCTCGTCGCGCTCAAACGGGTGCCGGGGATCGGTCACAAGGGCGCCCAGCGCATCGTGCTCGAGCTCGCCGACCGCCTCGGCGTACCCACGTCGGCGCCCGACGCCGGTCCGGCACCTCAGGACGACCGGCGCTCCCAGGTCGTCGACGCCCTGGTTGGACTTGGCTGGACTGCGCGCGCCGCGCAGGACGCTGTTGCGGGCGTGCTCGGCGGCGTGCCGGGTCCGGTCGGCGGCGACGAGGTCGCGGGCGTCCTGCGCGCCGCGCTGCGGGCGCTCGGGGGCGTCCGTGGCTGACGACGCTCTCCCGGGCCCGGAGGTCGACGACTTCGTGGTGCGGCCCGCGGCGGACGACCTCGAGCGGGCCGCCGAGGCCGCACTGCGTCCGCGAAGGCTCGAGGAGTTCGTCGGTCAGGCGGTCGTCCGCGAGCAGCTGTCGCTCGTGCTGCAGGCTGCGGTCGGACGTGGCCGTGCCCCCGACCACGTGCTCC